>CADBQL010000439.1 GCA_902796815.1 uncultured Coriobacteriaceae bacterium
ATCCGAAACGAACTGCAACTTAATCGGATCGAGGCATGCCTCGAGCGCCGCGCACGTTTGCGCAGGCGAAAGCGACTTGAGCATGGCTTTGACGCTACGCCTGCCGCGCCATTCGTCTATTTGCACCTCGAATGCTGCGTTGACCAGCGTCTTTGTTTTCGAAAGCAATTCTATGTCCGAACAGTGGAACATAATGCCAGAAACACTTGCGTGACCGTCGGTCAGCGTGCACGAGAAATGGTTCTTCTCGGCGCCCACGGCGCGAGCGTTTGCGAGCATTACGTCGCGCGCGAGGAGGCAGGGTATGCGGTTTTCCTGGCCGAAGGGGGCAAGCGCCTGGAGCTTCTCGACGTTTTCAATCGTGAGTTCCTCAAGCGATACGCATGCGTCGATTTCGACCAGCGGATGGAAATCATCGTCGGGCAATGCGTCCATATAGGCGCACAAACGCTCGGTGAATTCGGGGAGCTTCTCGACAGGAAGCGTCACGCCCACGGCAGCTTCATGCCCGCCGAAACGCGTAAGCAGGTCGGCGGCACTTTCGACTGCCTTGAAGAGGTTGACCTGGCCAACCGTGCGCCCGCTGCCGCGCGCCTCGCCATTGTCGATTGTAAAGAGCAGGCACGGCACACCGTACGTATGAACGAGCCGGCTCGCCACGATACCCTTAACGCCTTCGTGCCAACCTTCACCTGCTACGACGAGCACGCGCTGGTCGCGATACACCTCGACGGCTTTGGCGCGCGCCACTTCCGAAAGCTCCGCCTCAATGGTGCGGCGCTTGTCGTTAGTTGCTTCCAACGCAGCCGCCAACTTGCATGCCGCGTCAAAATCATCGGTCATCAGCAGGTCAAGCGCCACTTGCGCATCGCCCAGACGTCCCGGTGCGTTGAGGCGCGGGATGACCGAAAAGCTCAGGTCGGTTGCGGTAATCTGCTTTCCCGAAATGCCTGCCTGACCCAACAAGGCCGCAAGACACGGACGCGGCGTCGCATTCATGCGCGCCAGGCCGTCAGCCACGAGTGCTCGATTTTCCTCTCGCATGGGCATGAGGTCCGCAACGGTCCCGAGCGTCGCCAAATCGGTGTAGGAGCGCCATAGATGCGGATAGCCAAATCGACCACCAAGCGCTTGTACGACTTTGAGCGCTACGCCCACACCCGCCAATATCGAACTCGGACACTTCGGGTCAGTCTTGGGGTCTACGAGAGGCACCCCGAGGGGGCACAAATCCGACGGCTCATGATGGTCGGTGACAACGACATCGACGCCGTCGGCCACAATCGCCTCGATTTCGTCTCGGCACGCAATTCCGCAGTCAACCGTGACGATGATCTCGGGATTGAGCTCCTTGACGCGTTGGTATGCCACATCAGAGAGCGCATAGCCCTCGTCGAAGCGACGGGGAATAAACGGCGTAGCGTAGCCGCCGAGCGCCCGTAATCCCCGCGTGAGTACCGTCGTTGCCGAAACGCCATCCACATCGAAGTCTCCGAACACAACGATGTGGCGCCTGTCGCGTATCGCCTGTTCAAGCGTGTCGACAACCGCTCCAATCCCGGGTAAATCGTATGGCTCGAGCCAGTCGCGATCAAGCGAAGGATTAAGAAAACGCTCTGCCTGCTCCTCGTCAACCAACCCGCGCGCTGCCATGATGGAGGCGATAAAGTCGGGCAAGCCGAAACGATTCCGCAAACGCTCAACAGCGCGACCGTCCGCCGCGCACACCTTGAATTGCGCTGTCATGTCTTGGACCTCTGTAACTGTCTGTTTTGTTCGCAAGCAATTGTACCAGAGGTTACAATCGGCGGAATGAACGTTGCTGTCGAATGGTCTATGGACTCGGGGCGGGCGTTGCAGGCAACGAGTCGGCACGGGGTCGCGTGTCTGGAAAATCGTGCTCACTCCCTGCTTCGAAGCCTTAAGTGGATGGCGTTGCACTGTGAACGGTCACAGTTGGAGGGTCATATCCCTGGCAGGACGCATTCGCATATGCTCCATTTCTACGTGCTATAATACACAATTCTAATTAAGGAGCCTGAAGGGAGTGGAAACGCCGTGGCATACACAGACATCATCGAACAAGCTGCAGCGACAACCGCTCATGCGCATGGATTTGGCGACGCGGGAGCCAAGACGCCCAAGGAGCGCTTTGCCGATTTGGAGGAGTTGGCAGCCCAGTATCTTCCGCCGGACGAAATCGATATGCTCAGAAGTGCGTTTGAGTTCGCTGACAGTGCGCATGCAGGCCAGAAGCGCAAAAGCGGTGAGCCGTTTATCGCGCATCCCATCGAGGTTGCCATCATCCTGGCGGGACTTCATCTGGATGTCGAAACGGTTGAGGCTGCACTCTTGCATGACACCGTCGAAGATACCGACGTTACACGCGAGGATGTCGTCGAGCGTTTTGGCGAGGATGTCGCCACGCTTGTCGAAGGCGTGACCAAGATCACCCAAATCGAGGTTGGCACTTTGAGCGATGAGCAAGCGGCAACCATCCGCAAGATGCTCGTGGCCATGAACAAGGACATTCGCGTCATCGTCATAAAGCTTGCCGACCGTCTGCACAATATGCGCACGCTCGGCAGCTTGCGCGAAGACCGACGTATTTTCAAGTCGCGCGAAACGCTTGAGATTTATGCGCCCATCGCGCATCGTTTGGGCATCAATTCCATCAAATGGGAGCTCGAGGACCTTTCGTTTTTCTACCTTGATCCGCCCAAATACAAGCAAGTGGCCAAAATGCTTACCGAGAGTCGCGCCGAGCGCGAAGAGTATCTGGCGCGCGTGCTCGATATCCTCAAGGACGAAATGGATAAGGTCGGCATCGAAGCCCAGGTCATGGGCCGACCGAAGCACCTGTACTCCATCTATCAGAAGATGACTAAGAAGGACAAGGATTTTTCGGAAATCTACGACCTAATCGCGGTGCGTCTCATCGTACAGACGGTGAAAGATTGCTATTCGGCGCTCGGTGCCGTTCACACGATTTGGCATCCGATGCCGGGGCGCTTTAAAGACTACATCGCGATGCCCAAGTACAACATGTACCAGTCGTTGCATACGACGGTCATCGGCCCTGCAGGTCGTCCGCTTGAGGTGCAGATCCGCACCGAAGAGATGCATCAGAAAAGCGAGTTCGGCGTCGCGGCGCATTGGCTGTACAAAGAGGGCAGCAAGAAGGGCAAGAAGAGCGGCGATTTCGAGGAGCAGCTTGCCTGGCTGCGCCGCGTGGTCGACTGGTCCGAAGAGGCGCAAGACTCGAAGGAGTTTCTCAAAGACCTGAAGGTTGACCTCGATGAATCCGAGGTGTTCGTTTTCACGCGCACAGGCGATGTGCGCAGCTTGCGTGCCGGGTCTACGCCGGTTGATTTTGCGTACGCCATTCATACCGAGGTGGGAAACCATTGCGTGGGTGCCAAGGTCAACGGAAAGATCGTGCCTTTGGCCTACCAGTTGCAGACGGGCGATCGCGTTGAGATTCTGACGCAGAAGAGCGCCACGCCCTCGCGCGGCTGGCTGCAAATCGTTAGGACGCCGAGTGCGCGAACCAAGATTCGAAACTATTTCAGCAAGGTCACGCGTGGCGACGACTTGCAGCTCGGTCACGAGAAGCTTGGCCGCGAAATGCGCAAGCACGGTATTGGTATCTCGAACGCGCAGTCGCTGCGCGCCATAAGATCCGTTGCCGAAAGCCTCGGCTTCAAGGAATCCGACGACATGATTGTCGCGATTGGCGCAGGCAAGGAAAGCGCTCAGCACGTTGCGAATCGCCTGCTCAAGTTGCTTGTCGACCGTGGCACGCAAGAAGCGAAAATGCCCGACATCGGCATGTCGGCCATGGCGACCGGCAAAATGCCGCCCATGATTACGAGCGTCGCGCGTCCCAAGCGCCACGAGACGCATTCGTCGAACGGCATCGTGGTCAAGGGGCTCAACGATGTGCTCGTGCGCCTTTCGCGCTGCTGCAATCCGGTGCTCGGCGACGATATCATAGGTTTCGTGACGCGCGGGCGAGGCGTTTCGGTGCATCGTGCCGATTGCCCGAATGCGAAAGAGTTGATGAAGCAATCGGATCGAATCATTGATGTCGAGTGGGAGGCCTCAACGGCCGAGACGACCTATCGCGTCGAAGTGCATGTCGAGGCCATGGATCGCATGAACCTTCTGCGTGACGTCGTTGCGGCCCTCGCCGAAGAGGGCATCAACGTCCTGAGCTCAGCGTCTTCCATCGGCCGCGACGGTATCGCGCGCATGCGTTTCTTGATTCAGGTCGGTGATGTGTCGCATGTCGAGGACATCCTGCTTCGTCTCCTGGATGTCGACGGCGTGTTCGAAGCGCGCCGCATGAACCCAGGCGAGTTTGTCGGCGCTGTCAGATGATGATGATGACATAAAGTCGGGTTTTTTGTCATTAAGCGAATTGGTCATAAATAAAGATGCTGCGAAATGACGCGTGGTTCGTGCAAAAGCGATGGACGCGCACGCGAGGCGGTTCTGCTGTGCAAAAATGCACAGAGATGAATTCCCGCGCGCATTGGCGAGGGCGCCCATGACGGCTGCATTAGCGGCGTGATGCTGGCAAATCCCAGCGCGCATTGACGAAAGGCACTCAATATGGCTCAAAAGATTACGACCACGTGCGTACCCATCGAGTATATGGTTATGGGCATGATCAGCACCAACGTCTACATCGTCGACGATGGCACGGGCTGCATCGTCGTGGACCCCGCCTGCGATGTCGAGCGCATCCTCGCGGCGCTCGACGGCCGCAAAGTCGACGCCATCTTCCTGACGCATGCGCACTACGATCACACAGGTGCCGCCGAAGCGCTGCGCGATGCGACGGGCGCTCCGGTGATTATCAGTGCCGTCGACGCTCCTTATTTGGAAAACGAAGTGACTGGCAGGGAAGCAAGCCGCTTCAGCGTCACGTGCTCGGTCGACCGCACTATCGAAGATGGCGATGTACTCGAGGTCGGCAACATGAAGTGGCAGGTCCTGGCCACGCCAGGCCATACGCTTGGCAGCGTCTGTTTTTACCTGGAGCCCGAAGAAGGCCAGACTGGCGCGCCGGTGCTGCTATCCGGCGACACGCTCTTCTACGGCACGCACGGACGCGTCGACTTCGAAGAGAGCGACATGGAGGGAATGCGCTTGTCGCTTCTGCGCCTCGAGAAACTTCCGCCCGAAACCGTCGTGCTTCCCGGCCATAACGCCTTGACCACGATCGCCCACGAGCGCGGTTGGCTGCGCATCTGTCATTAGAGAAGCGTCTGGGAAGACTCCTTTATTGGTGAGCTGCCGGAGACGTGCTCCTCTTTCAAATTCCATGATTTGTTCGATGGCGCTGCCACGTGTGCGCTGCTATGATGGGATGCGAGAAAACCGCGTCGAACTTATACGTCCAACCGCAATCACACATACGAGCTCGCGCACAACAGAATACGTTCAAAAAAGAGGGTCTGACCATGGCTTTCGTACATTTGCATAACCATACCGAGTATTCGCTTCTCGACGGCATGACGCACGTGAAGGAGATGGTCGAGCGTGCGGCCGAGTTCGATATGCCCGCCGTTGCCATCACCGACCACGGCGTCATGTCGGGCGTGCCCGAGCTATGTGCGGCTTGCGATTCCGTCGCGGACAAAACCGGCAAGCGTGTGAAGCCGATATACGGCTGCGAAGTGTATTTCACCACCGACGATACACTTGCGCGCGACGGCAAGCCGAAGCTGTACCATTTGCTGCTGCTTGCTAAGACGAACGAGGGGTATCACAACCTGCTCAAGCTCGTGAGCGAATCGCACGTCGACAATTTCTATTACAAGCCGCGTACGACCTATGAGCAGTTGCAGAAGTACGGTCACGGCATCATCGGCAGCTCGGCGTGCATCGCCGGTATCATCCCCAGGCTTTTGGACAACCGCCAATTCGAGGATGCTTGCGATTGGGCGCGAAAGCTCGCTGCTTGCTTCGACGAGGGCGATTTCTACATCGAGCTGCAAGATCAAGGCATCACGACCGACGGTGGGCTCACGCAGCGCGAGTTGAATATGCAGCTTACGCGCGTGGCCAAGGAATGCGGTTTCAAGACGATTGCGACGAACGATTTTCATTACCTCAATCGCGAGGATGCGCGCGCACACGACATTCTGTTGTGCATCGGTACGGGTTCGAAGATCAACGACACGAACCGCATGCGGTTCGCCAACGACGAGTTCTACATGAAATCCGAGGCCGAGATGCGCGAGGCGCTCAAGGATTTTCCCGAAGCGTGCGATACGACTGTCGAGGTGGCCGAAAAATGCAACGTGGAGCTCGAGCGCGATTCCATTTTGCCGCGCTTCCCGCTGCCTGCGGGTGAGGATGAGGAATCATGGTTCCGCCATCAATGCGAAGTGGGTCTCGTGGCGCGCTATCTGCCTGCTGCCGAGCGCGAGGCGATTGCCTATGATTCCGAGAGTCGCGAATCGTTGGCTGTTGCTCTTGGGCGTCTACGCGAGCTGCGCCCCGACGTCATGGAGCGCTATGACACCGAAGCCGAGGTCATCCTCAATGCAGGATTCCCGGCGTACTTTTTGATCGTGCAGGAATACATTAGCTGGGCACGCAGCCAAGGCATCGGCGTCGGTCCCGGTCGCGGTTCAGCGGCAGGCGCCATCGTCGCATATGCGATGGGCATTACCGACCTCGATCCGCTCGACAACGGCTTGCTGTTCGAGAGGTTCCTCAACCCCGAACGCGTCGAGATGCCCGATATCGACGTCGACTTCGAGCAGGGGAGACGTGAAGAGGTCATCGACCACATCAAGGACGTGTACGGCGAGGACCACGTGAGCCAGGTCATCACGTTCGGTACGCTTCAGGCCAAAAATGCCGTGCGCGATGCGGCGCGCGTGCTCGATTACCCGTACGGTGTCGGCGATCGCATCACGAAGCTCATCGGCGATGAGCTCGGCATCACGATTAACGAGGCGCTTGAGAAGAATCCCGACCTGAAGGCCGCCTACGAAAACGAAGAGGACGTCCATCAGGTCATCGACGCAGCGCTTGGCATCGAAGGCCATCTGCGCGGTGAGGGCGTGCATGCGTGCGCGACCATCATCTGCCGCGATCCCATGAGCGATCACGTGCCCATGAAGCGCGACACCAAGGGCGGCGGCATCATCACCCAATACGACGGCCACTATACGCCTGACCTGGGCTTGCTCAAGATGGACTTCCTGGGATTGCGCACGCTCGACGTGCTTTCGATGGCATGCCGAAACGTTGGCATGACGCATGGCGTCAAGCTTTTGCCTGAAGATATTCCCATCGACGACCCGCTCGCGTTCCGGCTGATGCAGGGGCGGTTGCGCCTATGCGAGACCGACCTCGATACGCAGAGCACGGCGACGCTCAATATGGACGGCCTGTTCCAGGTCGAAGGTGCGCTCTATGTGAGCTTGTTCAGCCGCATGCCTCCGACGAACTTTTCGCACATCGTCGCATCGATCGCGCTCAACCGTCCGGGTCCGCTCGAGTCCGGCATGGTCGACGATTACGTCGATGTCGCTTCGGGCCGCAAGCCGGTGCACTATTACGACAACCGCCTGCGCTCCATTTTGGAAGAAACATACGGCACGATGGTCTACCAAGAGCAGATCATGCAGGTTTCGATGGCTATGAGCGGTTTTTCGGCAGGCAAGGCCGACAAATTGCGCAAAGCCATGGGCAAAAAGAAGATCGACGTCATGCGTCAGCTTCAGGAGGACTGGAACCAGGGCGCGGTCGACAACGGTTTTGCCCTCGAAATCGCGAAAAAGATTTGGGATGACGCGGAAAAGTTCGCTAAGTACGCGTTTAACAAATCGCACTCTGCTGCTTATGCGATTCTGGTCATGCGCACGGCATACCTCAAGGCGCACTACCCGTTCGAGTTCATGGCGGCTGTGCTTTCGTCCTACATGGGAAACACCGATCGGCTCATCCGCTACATTTCGAGCTGCACGCATTCGGGCATCCCGGTGTTGCCGCCCGATATCAACTCGTCGAACGCCGAGTTCACTCCTGTGGCAGAGGGCATCCGCTTCGGCTTGGTCGGCGTGCGCGGCATCGGAAAGGCCGTTGCCGACGAAATCATCGCCGAGCGCGGGCGAGGCGGGC
>CADBQL010000440.1 GCA_902796815.1 uncultured Coriobacteriaceae bacterium
CGAGGTGCATCGCCTCATGACGGCCGCGTCGGAGCGCGCGATGCGCATCACGTCGCGCATGAACGCGCAGTTCGACAGCCTGTCGGACACACGTGCGCAGCTTGAGGAGCTCTGGAGGTGCGAGCTGCCCGAAGGTGTGGGGCTTTTCCCGCCGTTCACGACCGACTGCGGTCTCAACACCCACCTGGGCGAGGGCGTGTTCATCAACGCAGGGTGCCGGTTCCAGGATCAGGGTGGCATCTATATTGGCGACCGCGCGCTCATTGGGCACAACTGCGTTATCGCCACGCTCAACCACAACATGGATCCCGCCAAGCGTGCGAACCTGCTGCCTGCGCCCGTGCATATCGGCAGCGATGCATGGCTTGGAGCCAACGTGACCATCCTGCCTGGCGTGACCATCGGCGACGGCGCGGTTGTGGCGGCGGGCGCGGTTGTGACGAAGGACGTCGCACCCAACACGGTCGTCGGCGGCGTGCCCGCGAAGCCGATAAAGGAGCTGTAGCAGGCGGGCGGCGGCAGCGGGTGTGGCGGCGACGGTGGCGTGCCTTTCTCGCCAAGGGCCGCCTCCGCGGCAACGCGTTCGTAATCCGGGATGTCTCAATTATTAGCAGTTTATGGCAACCTCAAAGCGGGATAATTCCGGATTGCCCGACCATGTTTTTGGTGGCCCCCAACGTTATCGGAGCCTTCGTTTATTTACCGCCTGAGGGTTTTTCGCTGGTTTTTTCGTAAGCGAGGCGCGGGTAATTGTCTTCTTCGACGTATATAGTGCCGCGCCGCTCGAATCCGAGCTTTTCCAGGAGGTGTTGCATTACGACATTGTCGCCGTGGGTGTCTATGCGCATATGTCCGCATTGCTCGAATGCCCAGTTTATGCAGGCAGCTCCGACGCCTTTTGCCGTTCCGCTGCTCGCTATGCGGTGCACGACGCCGTACGGGCTGTTGTCGGCCCAATTTCCGTCCACAATGCGCCGATACGTCGGTTCGATATCGGACCCGAAATCGAAATAGAATACGCCAACAATCGCATCGTCATCCAGGCGGTGATGCGCTTTTCTTTCAGCCCCTTGCGTAGCGACATCGCTCTGGGCGCCGATGGGCCTGCGAGGCGCTTCGGGTTCGTGGTACACATCGGGTCCGCGAGGTGCCTCGAGCCCGCTCGACGCCTCGGATTCGCCCGCGCCGCTTGCGTCGGCGTCGTCGAGTACGCAAACGTAACTTTTCCCGCAGGCGATGTCGTTCTGTACGAGCTCTGCAGGCGGCCAGTTGGTGGGACCCCACTGGTTAGGGTTTCCGGTTTGGGCCATAAACCCGCGCGCGTGAGCGTAAATCGCCATGATTTGCTCAAGGTCGCACTCGCGTGCCTTCCTGATTTTCATGCTGATTCCTTCCGAGATTGACGTGCCTTCATAATAATCCATCCCCGTCGAAAGCGAGGAACTGCGCCTCGGCCATATCGCAGCTGAAAGGGAGCCCGATTTCACGCGTATGCGAGCTTTCCTCCGACGCGGTAGGGTCCACTGACAAAAGTTACGAGCCGCTCTGCGGCGTCAAAAAGTACTGCAAAGTTGAGTCGTCTACGCCATGGAGGCGCTAATGTTTTCAATAACGTTCCCGAAATGAAACGTAATGAGTAAATGCCCTGGTTGATATTTGACGAATGCATTTTGGGTACGAAAAGTTCGGCCTCGGGCACTCATGTCGTCCTTAGCTGCCTTCGTGTCCTGAAGCCAAGTTTTTCGTACCCAAAACACCAATAGCTGCACAAATCACCAGGTAAGTTTTCCCAAATGCAATTTCTGGTACGAAAATCAAGCAAGAATTCCGACAAGGCGCACCTCGAACTCTTCGCGTGCCGTAGAAACGTCTTGCTAAGCACAAAGGCACGCTCTAATATATGATAATATCTAATAAATGATATGGTCATAAATATAGCGAAAGGAGCACTCATCGTGTCGGGTATCAATCCAGAGATTCAGGCAATTATCGACCGCGCTTTCGAGGGAAAGGCCGCTACGCAGGAAGAGTGCGTGAAGCTGCTCGAGCTCAGTCCCCATTCCGCGGAGGCGTGCGCGCTGCGAGGTGCGGCTGA
>CADBQL010000441.1 GCA_902796815.1 uncultured Coriobacteriaceae bacterium
AAAAACATCGGAAACATCGCACCAGCAGGCGGCTTGATATGCGCCATAGCTTCGCGACGGCGCGTCCACTCCCAGAATTCGTTCATACCAGAATCCAAAAGCCGCTGCGCTGCCGCAATGGCCTGCTTGTTCTCATCGCCGATTTGCGTCGAGAAGCTGTCGATGTCGTTGACGACGCAACCTGGCACCTCCTCGATCGCGGGATCGATGTCGCGCGGAATCGCGAGGTCAAAGATTTGCAGGGGGCGGTTTTCCTCATGGGCTTTGACGAACGGCTCGAGCGCGAGCGTGAAATGAGGGCTCGTCGTCGCGCTCATGACCACCTGGCACCTGTTCAGATACTCGTAACGGTCATCGTAGGGAACACCTTCGCATCCGCGCGGTACAGTGACCGCGCCGTGCGTGTACTGCCTGACGGTGACGAGCACTTCGGCGCCGCGCTTTTCCAGCGTCGACGCGGCCAGGCGGCCGTACTCGCCGTTTCCGATGACCATGCAGGTCGCACTTGTCAAATCGATGCCGTCGGCTTCCAACTGCCCGACGGCTTGATCGACCGCAGTCGCATAAGCGCGCGTGAAGCGCACGCCGCTTTTAACCTGTTTCGCCGATGTCACAGCCTGCCTGAAAAGCACTTCCAGAATGCTGTCCGCCACGCCGATTTCGCGCGAGTACGCGATGGCCTGCTTCACCTGGGATACAATCTGGTCTTCCGCCATGATGGCCGAGCGCAACCCGCACGCCACGTGGAACAGATGGCTCACCGCCGCCTCGTCCGACCGGCAAGCGAAATACGGCGCGTACTCTGCCGGATCCACCATGAACATGTCGCAAAACGCCCTGAGCATCGCATCGTCGGGACGAGGAGCCCCTTGTTCGTCAATGCTGCGCTGCGGGCTCGGCACGCCATCGAAACTTGCCCACAACTCGGTTCGATTGCACGTGGCCAGCAATACCACGCCGGTTGCCTCGAGCTTGGCGCGGGCGAGGGAGACCACCGCTTCGCGGATATCGGGCGGCAACGAGAACGCCGAGCGCACCTCAGCTGAAGCCAGTCCGTGGTCAGTCCCGATCATGCAAATTAGCTCGCTATTTTCTGCTGTTGTCATGTGCTCGTCCATATCCTCTTCCTTCAAGGAGTGAGCGGAGGGTCTGACCTCCCGCTCACTCGATCTACTGCTTGCGGCGTTTTTTCAGCGCATAGTTCAAAATACCGCCGACGACGATTACTATCAGCGCTAATACCAAGACCTTGATGGCGGCTTCTTGGGGTATGGCGTCTTTGTCGTCGATGGTGTCGGAATAAAACGTCAAAAAATACTCGACTTCGACCGGGTCTCCCATGGCCGTGGTATCGGCAATGACGGGCACCTCGTCGTCCATCGCCAAGATGGGTATCGTAAACGTCGAGTTGCTACCATCATCGGTCTGGTTATCGTAGCGCTGATCGTCCACGAGCATGTAATCGTAATACGAACTCGACCACAGAAGACGTGCGTAAGCATACCCGTCCTTCACGATCAGCCAAGTCGGGGAGCTCACCGATGCACGGCCGGAACCGCCCGTCATGTTGACCTCGATGGAATATGTCCCATCGGGCTTGTCGATCGGAACGGCACCCGTCTCGGGATTTTCGTTTCCAACCTTGTTCAGCGCGATATCGGTCGCGGTTTTGGAAGCGCTCGCACTTTCGGACTCGACAGGATCTCCGTACTCGGGCAAGTCGACGAGCAGTGCGCCTTCAGGAAGAGTTGCCGCATAGAACATGAGCTTGCGGTTGTACCATTTCTTCTTGCGCTTGCTGTAGGCAGCACAATCGATTTCCTGGTCGAGCGCGCTCACGGGCACCGTAAACGTCCACGAATCGCCATCGAACTCGATATAGTCCTCCGCCGGAGCTGCGGCAGCATCATCGGCCGTACCCATATAGATGAGCGGATAGCTCTTCGAGTCGAACGCGATTTTCGCCATCATCTTACCGCCGCGCACCGTAAGCGTCGTCTCTCCGAGCTTGAAAAACGGCGAGGTTGATTCTGCGTCGATCTTGTAGGTACCGTCCTTGACCTTGTCACCGGTGATAGGCTGCATTCCCTCGAGCAAGAGCACCTTCGACGAGGCCATTTCGTTTTCGCTCGCCACTTTGTTGTGCGCCTGGTCAGCGAAGGCGGCCGACGGCGCAAAGCACGGCATCGCAAACGCAAGCGCAAACGCGAGAACGAACGCGAGAACGAACGCAGGACAATTACCCATACGCGAGCATGCGCGCAAAGGCGATTGCCACACACGTTCATGGCGCATCTGCATCTGTTCGCCCTTCACGCGTCTTAGCTTTCCACGCTCGCCATGCACGCTGCACGCGCATGGTCTACGACAAGTTGCTGAACAGCGGTCAGTTCTCCGAGCCCCTTGAGGTTCACCGTAGTCTCGAAACCGTTCGCGATAAACCGATTTTTCCACGAATCGTCCTCTTCGCCTGCTAAATCGTTAGTGGCATGATCGCCGGCGACGATCATGAACGGTGCCAGGTGAACGCGCGAAACGCCGCTTTCCTTTACCGCGGCGAGCGCATCCTCGAACGTAGGCTCGCCTTCGACGGTAGCCACGAAAACCCGCTCACGTCCGAACCCGCGCAACAACTCCTGGATCTGGCTGTACACTTCGTTGGGTCCATGGGGCGAACCGTGCCCCATGAGCACGAGCGCCTCGTCATCAGGCACATCGGCATATTCGTCGAACACCGCTCGGGCGATGATGGCACGATCCTCCTCGCTCGACATCAGCGGAAATGCCAATCGGACCGTGCGTGCGCCATCGTCTTGCGCCCACGCCTCGGCCGTCTGCCTGATCTTGCGCATTTCATGGCCATTCATGAGGCACATCGTCGCAACGAGCAGATCGTCCACGCCATCGGCGCTCATTCGCGCAAATGCCTCTTCGAGCGTATCGTGCATTTCCCCGCGCTCCTCGCGCACTTTCGCGATGATGTTACCGCTCGTCCACGCAGTATAGAACGGCCAGTCACCGAACGACTCCGCGAGCAAGCTATCGACCACATCAATCGTCTTCGCACGCGTCTCCTCGTACGATGTCCCAAAGCTGACAGATAACAGTCCTTTCATCGTCCCTCCTTTGCGACGGTGTCGATAGCATTGTTTTTTACGAAAATGGCCGTATCAAGAGCGCATGCCGCTCGCCGTTCTTCGGCGAATGCCGCTTTGCTATTACTGACCAAATTGCTTAATGACATAAAACCCGACATCATGTCACCTCACAAGTTCTTCTTCTTGTAGATGAACATAAACGAGATGGCCGAGAACACGATCAGATACGCAAACAAGATTAGCACGCCGGTCACGGTCGGGTCGCCGCCCGCAGCAATGGAGCGCACCATGTCGGATGTCTGAGAAAGCGGCAACGCCGAGACGAACTCCTTGATGCCGTGGGGCATCTGGTCGGTCGAAAAGAACGTGTTGCACAGAAACGACATCGGCATAATGATGTACGTATTGAAACGAGGGGCATCCGTATAGCTCTTGGCCAAAAACGATAGCGTCACCGCAATGGTCGAAAACACCGTGCCGTTCAGGAACAGGATGAGAAACGACACCCAGTTGAACACGAGCGATGTGCGAATCGGCGATACAAGCAGCAAGATGACGAGCACCGCATACATGCCGCGCAACGCACCGCCCACAATCTGCCCGACGATGAATTGCCACAACGGCGTCGGCGAAACCATCACCTGGTCGAGCGCCTTCTCGTAGAGGCGCTGTACGCTCATGTTCTGCGATACCGCACTGAAACTGCCCGTCATCGAAACCATGGCCACGATGCCGGGAATGAGGAAATTGAGATACGGCTCGCCATGCGACGTGGTCTGGATGCCCAGCCCGAACACGAGCAGATACATGAGCGGCGAAATCATGGCTGCAACTGTTATCTTGTAGAAATCGCGTTTGAACTCAGCCCATTTTTCCCACAATACCGTGATGATGCCCATATCTCACCTCCTGTCTATTACCCACAAAACTGCTAAAACATCTGGTTGAATTGCAGTTTTTCGTTCCGTTGCCTGCTAAACCGCGCAAGACACCAGGTGCTTCTCGCGGTTTTCGCGCGGCTATCCGCGCGTGAGGCGATGCCCGACCCTTTCCACGAAAACGTCTTCCAACGTCGTTGCACGTAGCACCGCGTCGTCGGGCAAACCCTTGAGCTCCTCGATTGCAGCCTCGCGCGTCGGAAAATACCTGCTGACCAACTTGCCATCATCGAGATTGTCAACCGCAAACGGACCGAGTTGCTCAATGAGGGCAAGCGGAGCGTCTACGACGTCGAACTTGCCGCCATCAATGAATGCGACGCGGTTGCACAACGCCTGCGCCTCGTCGATGAAATGCGTCGTCAACAAGATGGTAAGGTTCCGCTCCTTGAGACTGCGCAGCAAATCCCACATTTGACGCCGCGCAAGCGCGTCCATGCCGGCCGTCGGTTCGTCGAGCAGCAAAATTTCGGGCTCGACCATGAGCGCGCGGCAAATCATGAGCTTGCGTTTCATGCCGCCCGATAGATGGCGCACGACGCGATGTCCGAACTTGCTGAGTCCCGCGAATTCGAACAGCTCAGCCGTTTTGGCGCGTATCTCCTTCTTGCGCATGTAGTACAAGCGGCCTTGATATTCCATGACTTCGTTCATCGTCATATCCTGGCGCATGGAGTACTCCTGCGTCACGACGGATAGCTTGCGCTTCTCGGCGGACGCCTTGCGGTTGAGCGGCTTACCATCGATGAGGATTTCGCCTTCGGTGGGCAGAAGAACCGTCGACATCATGGAAATCGTCGTGGTCTTGCCCGCACCGTTCGGACCCAACAGTCCCATGAACTCGTTGGTCTCGATGGTAAGGTTCAGATGGTCGACAGCTGTGAAGTCGCCGAATGTTTTTGTCAGGTTATGTATCTCGATCATGTTCGCATCCTGTGCGCTTGGGAGCCCAAAAACGGGCGCAAAACCATGCACCCTGCCCATTATGAACAGGGATGACCCTGCCCGTCTCCCAAACGATCGCTAGGCACCCTTTACGATGACAACCGAGAAGTAATCGCCGTCGTCGTCAATGTCGGCAAAATGCTCGAACACTTTTTCGTCGGCCAATCCGCAGTTGGCGACCATGCTTGCACGATCGAGCTCACCACGGGCGGCGAGTTTGTCACGCAGCTCCTGAACGGCTTTTCCGGATTTCATGAACACCTTGTTGGCAGGCACGTCCAGGATATCGTCGACATCTGCGGCCATAACCGGCGCGATGAGCAGACGCTCGGGGCCTTCGCACAACGCTGTGCCAAGCCGTGCCGCCACCGCGCAAAACGAAGTGACGCCCGGAATGATTTCGGCATCGAAGCCACGCGCGACAACGATGTCGTGTACATATATATACGTGGAGTAGATGGCAATGTCGCCCAAGCACAAATATGCGACCGATTTTCCCTCGGAAAGCAGCGCGCACAAATCTTCGGCGATCTTGTCATAAGCGGCGAGCACAACCGAACGATCCTTCGTCATGGGCGTCGAGCAGTCGAGCAACTCCTTGCCCTCGAGATATGCCTCGCAAATCGCGTAGGCGGTTTGCCGCTTGTGTCCGATATTGGGCACTGCGACCACGTCAGCTTCCTGGATAACGCGTATTGCCTTAAGCGTCAAAAGCTCGGGATCGCCAGGGCCGACACTCACGCCGTACAACTTGCCATTTGCCATGCGTAACCTCTTTCTGTCGATAACGTACAACGCATTGTACCTACAGGCAAACATACTGTCTTGCACATATTTGCCAACTTCTAAACCACCACATCAAACGTCAAAAGTTCTCTATGGTGAACGCTCTGTCTAGCAACTCGATCAAGTAAGTTTCCCGACAATCGGAATGAGCATTGCCCCTGGGGCGAAACTCATTCCTCAAGCTGAATGTTTCCGCTCACCGGATCGAAAACACCTGGAGCCAAATCGTACAGCTCGTTGATGACATCGGTTGTAAAAATCTCGTCCGGCGTACCAGCCGCCACGACGCAATCGCCTTTGATGCACATAACCCAGTCGCTTATCTTACGAGCGAGCGGCAGCTCATGAAGCGACATGATAACGGCGACATCTCGAGTGCGCACGAGGCGGCGCAACACGTTCAGAAGCTCGATCTGGTAGTGGATGTCCAGGTAGTTCGTCGGCTCATCGAGCATGATGATATGCGGCTCCTGCGCGATTGCGCGCGCAAGCATGATGCGCTGACGCTGGCCATCCGAAATCTGCATGAAGTCGCGGTCGCGCAAGTCCCACACGTGCACCATGTCCATGGCCTCGCGCACCTTTTCACGATCCTCGTCCGTCAGAATTCCCAGACGTCCCGTATAGGGATAGCGTCCCGTTTCGACGATGTCGGCGCACGTCAAAAGCTCAGTGCGCATGCGTTCGGTGAGCATGACCGCCAACTCGAGCGAAAGCTCGTGAGCCGAAAGCTCGCCGACGGGCCTGCCCGCGATGAACACCGCACCATCAAGCGAATCCAGATACCCCACGATGCTCTTGAGAATCGTGGACTTGCCCGCACCGTTCGGGCCGATGAGCGTAAGTATCTCACCCGCATGCAGCTGGATGTTGACGTCGCTGATCAGCGGCACGCCGTCATAGCCGACGACGAGATTCTTTGTTTCGAGATAAATCGGTCGCTCCATCACTTCCCCGTTTCGATGTTCAAATGAGCCGGGGGTCAGACCCTCTGCTCATTTTTGAGCAGAGGGTCTGACCCCCGGCTCATTACCCATTCGCTTCATCGCCTTGCCTTCTCGCGCTTGAGCAGAATGCTGATTACGATTGGTGCGCCGAATATGGCCGTGACGGCTGAGATCGAAACTTCGGTCGGCGCGAACACCGAGCGCGCAATCAAATCGCAGAACAGGCAGAAAATCGCTCCGCCGAAGAACGCGCCAGGAATGACAACGATGGGTTTCGACGTACCGAGCGCACGCTTGATGATGTGCGGCACGGCGATGCCGACGAAGCTGATGGGACCGGCAAACGCCGTAACCGTCGCGGCGAGCAAGCTCGACAGCTAGATGAGCGCGATGCGAAACACGCGAATGTTCACGCCCATGGAGCGCGCGTACTGCTCGCCGAGTTGAAATGCGCTGATCGGCTTTGACAGCAAGAATACCAAAAGGCTGCTCACGATCACGACGAAGGTCATGATGCCGATGTCGCCCCAGTTGATACCCGAAAAACTGCCGAGCGACCAATTCTTGAGGTTCACGATGTTCGCGTCGGATGCGAACGTGATCAAGAAGTCGGTTGCAGCCGAGCAGATGTAGCCTATCATGACGCCGGCTACGATGAGCAT
>CADBQL010000442.1 GCA_902796815.1 uncultured Coriobacteriaceae bacterium
AAGATCGTCACCGACGAAAGCCTGGGTTGGGTCCGCGAAGTCGCACCCCTCGCTCCGCTGCACAACTACGCCGAGGCCGACGCTATCGAGGTTTGCCGCGAGCTGTTCCCCGATAAGGGCAACGTCGTTGTCGCCGACACCTCGTTCCACTACAACATCCCCGAGAAAGCCTGGCGCTATGCTCTGCCGCGCGACGTCGTCGACAAGCTGCACATCCGCAAGTACGGCGCCCATGGCGCGAGCCACCGCTACATTTGGCGCGCATCCAAGGAGCTGCTTGGCGATGACCTGCACAATCTCGTGAGCTGCCACCTGGGTTCTGGCGCGAGCCTCTCGGCCATCAAGGACGGCGCCGACATGGACACTACCATGGGCCTCACCCCTCTCGACGGCCTCATCATGGGCACGCGCTGCGGCACCATCGACCCGGCCACCGTGTGCTTCCTCGTGCGCGAAGGCGGCTACAGCATCGACGAGGTCGACACGATGATGAACAAGCAATCCGGCCTGCTCGCGCTTTCGGGCTTCAGCTCCGACTCGCGCGACATCGAAGAGCGTGCGCTCGCGGGCGACGCCAACTGCCAGCTGGCTTTCGATATGTTCTACTATCGCTGCGGCCAGCTCATCATGGAAATGGCGCAGTCGCTGAAGGGCTTCGATGCCATGGCCTTCTCGGCCGGCATCGGCGAGAACTCCCCGAGCATGCGCCTCGGCGTTGCCAAGGAACTCGAATGGATGGGCGTCAAGATTGACGAAGAGCTCAACGCCATCCGCTCCGACGAGCCGCGCATCATCTCCACGCCGGACTCCAAGATCCGCGTCCTCGTCGTCCCGACGAACGAAGAGTACATGATCGCCCTCGACGTTGCGGAGCTGCTCGGCTAACGATAGCTTCCACCTCAGCATCCGCTTAGGAGCGTTCGATATGAAAGGCTCGGGTCATTACGACCCGAGCCTTTTTCGTATAACCCACCTTTTTTGCATAAGCAGAAGCGACGACCGTGCACAGCCGTGGATTTCACGCAAAAAGTAACCGATGCGCGAGAAAACGACGGGTGTGGACGCCCATCGGAGCGCATATGCCACGCTACATATATGGTTCTCAGCTATGCGTTCAAAATGCTCTCGATTGTGGCTTTCATGGCGTCGTATTTGATAACGCCCGAACGCACCAAAAGCAAATCGCCATCAGACGAGAGGACAGCAGACATCGGAATGCCAGTAATCCCGAGCGCCTCGCGAACGGAGGAGTTCGTGTCAAAGTACACGGGGAACGTGAAGCCATGCTCTTTCACAAATCCTCGTGCCGAATCGAGCTCAACTGGCTTATCGTTTAAATCGAGCATCACGAAATCAACTCGATCGCCGTACTCGTCGAAAAGCTTCTGATAATCGTTCATCTCTTCGACGCAATGCGAACACCATGACGCCCAAACGTTCATAACAATCGGCTTGTGCGACTTGGCGGTAATATCGCCGATTGTAAGCGCGTTATCATCGTTGTCCTTGATCGTACAAGCTGCAATCGTGGTCCGCGCAAGGGGGTCGAGCTCATCGGCTGGCGTCAAGTCGTAGGGCGTGCCCCCACGCAAGCCCGGCAGCGCCGAATACGCAAATACCGCTACTGCGACGATGGCGACGAGTGCTACGAGCGCAATAATCGCGCCTTTCTTTTTGCCTTTTGCTTCTTGGGCTTCGGTGCCCTGGACCCCTTGGGCTTCCGAGCCTTCCTGACTCTGCACCCCTTGAGGCTCTTGCACTTCCCGCGTTTCTTCGCCCATCATCTCTCCCATCTCAATATGTAGTAACTACGTCAACAGCAACAAGCCCGCCCGCATCTAGCCGCATCGAACATGATCGGACTGCGAGCCCCATGCTCTACGTCAGCAGCAACAACCATGACTGCATCAGCCCCGTCGCTATCAGCACGCCCATGGCGACTAGAAGCAGACCGCAAACGAGATTGATCGTCTTATAGTTCTTCTTTATCACCGTGAAGGCGCCGGCAACTTTATCAATCGCAACCGCGCTGATTGCAAACGGAATAGCAAGCCCGAGCGAATAGCACAGGAGCAGCAGCACGCCCTTTGTCGCCGAAGCTGCCACCGCCGCCATCGCGAGCGCCGAGCCCAAAAACACGCCTACGCACGGCGTCCATCCAATCGAAAACACGATGCCAAACAGCATCGATGCAA
>CADBQL010000443.1 GCA_902796815.1 uncultured Coriobacteriaceae bacterium
ATGCTTTCGAACAAGGGAGGCGTCACCATGTTGCCGCATACGGCTACGCGTACGGGCTGGAACAGGTTCTTGGCCTTCATGTCGAGCGGTTCGCACAGAGCGCGGCAAGCTTCCTGGAGCGGTTCGCATTCCCAGGGGATGCTCTCGTCGGCGAGTACGTCGCGCACGGCCCTGAGCGCCTCGTCGGCTCGTGCGCCCTCCTTGCGGAGCACCTTGTTGACGCTCTTCTCGTCCAGTTCAACCTGTGGTCCCCAGAACAGGTAGGGGAGCTTGGCCGCGCATTCGCTCAGATGCACTTCGCGTTCTGCGAGCAGAGGATAGAGGGCCCGGTAGAATTCCGGACGTGCAGCCAGGTCGGCATCAGCGTCTGCTTGCTGTTGATCGCTTATCTCAGAGCACTCCGGTACCTGGTCGGGTTGTGGAGTGGGCAGGATGGAGCTGCACGACAGGCTCGTGCCGATGGCATGCGCTTGGGCGAGCCAGGGCTTGCTGAGCTCGACCCACGTATCGGGGTCCATGGACTGAATGTACTGTCCGTTCATCCAGTCGAGCTTCTGCTCGTCGAACACGGCATCCTTCTTCGTCACGCGGTCGAGGGTGAACTCGCGGCAGAGGACATCGCGGGGGATGATGGTGGTTTCGCCGTCCAGGCTCCACCCGAGCAGCGCAAGGAAGTTCACCATGCAGTCGGACGTGTAGCCTGCTTGCGCGTATTCTTCGACGCTCGAGGCTCCGTGGCGCTTCGAAAGCTTCTTGCCGTCGCCGCCCAGGATCATGGACAGGTGCGCGAACGTGGGGATGGAGGCGCCCAGCGCTTCGTAGATAAGCACTTGGCGCGGCGTGTTCGACAGGTGGTCGTCGCCGCGGATGACGTGGGTGATCTGCATGTTCACGTCGTCGCACACCACGGCGAAGTTGTAGGTGGGCGACCCGTCGCTGCGCACGAGGATCATGTCGTCCATCACTTCGGCGGGGAAGGACATGTGGCCGTACACGGCGTCTTTGAATTCGATGGGACCGTGGCCTTCGGGCACCTTCAGGCGCCATACGTGGTCTTCACCTGCATCGATGCGGGCCTGCGCCTCTTCCGCGCTTAGGCTGCGGCAGGTACGGTCGTAGCCGGAGTAGCTTTCGCCCGCCGCTTCGCGTTTGGCGTCCAGCTGTTCCTTCGTGCAGAAGCACGGATAGGCGTTGCCGCTCGCCTTCAGCTCCTCGAGCGCTGCACGATACGTGTCCATGCGCTCCATCTGGGTATACGGCCCGAATGCGCCGCCGATGCCAGGGCCTTCATCCCAATCGAGGCCAAGCCAGCGCATGGCACGCAGGATAATCTGCGTGTTCTCCTCGGTTGAGCGCTCCGGGTCGGTGTCCTCGATGCGTAGGATGAATGTTCCGCCCATCGCGCGGGCAAATGCCCAGTTGAAAATTGCGGTGCGAGCGCCGCCGATGTGCAGTTTTCCCGTGGGGGAGGGGGCAAACCTCACCCGTACGTTATGGTTCATAGACATGCGTTTCCTATCCCTTTTCATACTGCTATTTAGGAACGCCTAAACAGCGGTTTAATATGCTTCCTCTTTGCGGTCTGCGATTCCGGCGAACTTGCGCCCGATGACCAGGACGATGATACTCGCGATTGCCGTTGTAGCCAACCAGAGGCAGCCCATCGCCATCCAAAAAGCGGTGGGATACATGCAAATCAGCAGACTTTCAGACGAGAACGTCCAATTCCCCTGCGGGAAGAATACGCCATGGAAAGCCGTGAAGAAGCCATAGAAATCGATGAATGCCCAGGTACCCATGCAGGCAAAGGCGAGCAACAGGATGAGCGGCGCAATGGAGAGCATCCGGCTTAACCAGCGCCATTGACGCAGCGCCAGCAGTACCAATGCGCATACGAGTGCGATGATTCCTGCAATACCGACAAATGGGATGATGCCGTTGATGAGGCTGTTGCAATCGTCAAGATGTTCGAAGGCATTCTTATCTAAAGCGAAACGGTCGCCGGCTTTGGCCATCTTCGAGGCGACTTTGCTCACGTTTTCCTTCCCAAACGCGTCATTGGGGCGCGTTTCCTTCAAGGCTTGCATAAGCTCGGTCCATGCTTCCTTCTTCTGCAAGTTGATTTCGCTTGGATCATCTTTCTTGATGTTGAGGTAGCGGTTCGCAGAATGAGTAGCGGCATTCATGAGTACCTTGTTGAATTCGGCGCGCGCATCCTTCACCGAAAGGTCTCCGCGATCATCGACGGTGTAGTTTCGCGAAGCGACGGCTAAGGCGTTCAAATCGTCGAGCGCATAGGGCGAGCTCTCGAAGTTGCTTGTGCTCTGCGAGAATACCTCGGTGGTAAGCGGAAGGGCGCAGGCGAAATACCCTGCCGTGAACAATACGAATGTTAGGGCGACGATTCCGACGACCGATACGATTGCGCTGAAGATCTTCATCATCAAACCTCCTGATATAGGCTTTATTGTAGCCCAGAAAGAAAGTGTCAAACATGAAAGTGCGATGAGTCGGGGGTTACGTTATCCGAAA
>CADBQL010000444.1 GCA_902796815.1 uncultured Coriobacteriaceae bacterium
CCTGGTGGAGCTGCCCAGCCGTATGAGGGATTCGGGGATGTTGGCGCAGCGGCTCCCTTCGAAGTGGCTCCTACCAGTGCAATCGTTTACGGATCGCAAGGGGAGGTCGCTCACCCGATTGCAGGATTTCCGAGGACTGACGAAGTACCCTCTGCTAGTACAGCTGTATATGGGGCTCATGCAAAAGCTCCTTATCCGTATGCGGGATTCGAGGACGTTGAGGAAAACTCTGTCAACGGCGCCTCCTCTGACACCTTTGGGCCTATCGATTACGGTATGGCCGACTGGCCGACTGGCGAAGGTGCTTCACGTGGGTTAGATGAGCCAATTGAGGCAGATTTGCCCGATCGTGAGGTGGAACGCGAGAGGGCTATTCCGATAGAAATATCATTTAAGGAGCGCGATTATGATTAGGCGTCGCTATGGCGTGTCGTTTTCGCGCGCGACACAGGCTGAAGAGGATATCAATCCGAACGAATATGTTGCGAACATCGCCGACTGCATGCTCGTATTGCTCCTCGGCGTCATCGTTGCGCTCGTTTCTTATTACAATGTCGACCTTGCTCAATCGTCTGAAAAATTGGACGACAACCTTGGCGTGAAGCTCGAAGGGGCCGAAACCGTCCTCATGGATGAGGATGGCGATGGTGAGGTCGACGGCAACTACGAGCAGCGTGGCGGTGGGGGAACTCTGTATTATGATGAGGCTACCGATACGTATTATCTCAAGAATGGAAAGGGCGCATAACGTGGCCTTAGGAAGCCGAGACGTTTTTTGCCGTGCAATGCTTTGTGTGCTGTGCGCCCTCGTGCTAGTTGGGCTGTTCAGCGCAGGCGGTGGTGCGCTCGCCTACGCTGCGAGCTCGGACGCGGCTTCGAGCGAGTCGGCGTCGTCGTCGGGTGACTCTGCGACAAAACAATCGTCCGAGTCGGCGTCCAAAAGCGCAGCGAGTCCGCAAAATACCGAGCTCAAACAGAATCAGGATCAGGGCCAAACTGAGGCAGTGGACGCAGCAATCCAAAATCATGGCCTACCGTGGCCTTGGATCGTTTTCATCATATGTGCTGTGCTTTCGGCGGTGATCATTGGCGTAACCATCGGCATTCTTCGCGGCTACAAGTCAACATGACATAAAGTCGGGTTTTTTGTCATTATGTATTTTTATCATCTATTACTAAAAAGCATGATGACAAAAAACCCGACTTTATGTCATACGCGACTTTATGTCATAGAGGGGATAAGCGATGAAGCGAATCGCGGTGTATGGAAAAGGTGGCATTGGCAAGTCCACTATCAGTGCGAACCTGTCGGCGGCGCTCGCGCTGGCGGGGCATACGGTCGTGCAGGTCGGCTGCGATCCCAAGCACGATTCCACCCGGCAGCTGCTGCGTGGACAGCGCATCACGACGGTGCTCGACTATTTGCGTGACGCGCGGCCTGACAGCTATGATATAGCAGCGGTGCTCCACGAGGGTTTTGCGGGCGTGGGATGCGTGGAGGCAGGCGGCCCGAAGCCGGGCGTGGGATGCGCGGGACGCGGCATCATATCTACCTTCGATCTCCTGGCGCAGTTCAAGCTGGAATCGCGCTACGACACGGCCGTTTACGACGTGCTTGGCGATGTCGTGTGCGGCGGTTTTGCTGTGCCGATTAGGCGCGAGTACGCCGATACGATCCTCATCGTGACGTCGGGCGAGTTCATGTCGCTCTATGCCGCCAACAATATCCTGCGCGGAATCCGAAACTACGACGGTGACGAGCTGAGGCGCGTGGCGGGCCTCGTTTTCAACAGGAGAAATGTCGCCGACGAACAAGGGCGCCTGGAACGCTTTGCGCGGGCGGTCGGCCTTCCCGTGTTCGTCGACGTGCCTCGCTCGAACGCGTTTGCCGAGGCTGAACGGGCTCATGCCACCGTCGTCGAGCTGCAAAACGACGAAGGTCTAAACGCGCTGTTTGCCGACATGGCGCATCGCGTCAGTGAAGCACCCGAGCTGTTCGCTGCCTGTCCGCTCACAGACGAGGAACTTGAGGCGGCCGTTCTGGGCGGAGGGGAAGGTGAGCGGGTGTTTCCCGACGGGGGCGTTAATGCCCGAACGGGAGAGAAGGGGGGCCGCGGCAATTCGAGCGTGGACGCCTCTGAGCATTTTGCAGGTCTAGGCGCTAGCCAGACAGCCGGTTCTACTTCAAATGAGCCTGGGATCGATGACGCAGCCCGCGACGAAGGCGCTGCCGCGCAGGGCGCGGTCATGCTTGCGAAGGCGGATCCCATCGATTTGACCGATCCCAACCGTTATCTTTCCAAGACGCTCGTATCGGGCGAGCCGCTACATGGCTGTGCGTTCAACGGCGCCATTGCCGCGGCGCTAAACGTACGCGATGCCGTTGTGCTTGCCCATGCTCCGCGCTCGTGCGCGAATCTCTCGCTTTCGTCGTTCACATCGACCGGTAGGCGTACACTCTACGAGCGTGGCGAACTCATGCCTACGTCCCTTTCGCCCAATCTCGAGTGTACGGATATGGACGAACCGCAGATCGTCTTCGGCGGTACTGAGGCGCTGCTCGAACGGGTGCGCCGCATCAAGGACGAGCGCCATCCGCGCGCGATTGTCGTGGTGAGTTCGTGTCCGGCTGGCATCATCGGTGACGACTTGGATCGGGTGCGCGCGTTTTCGGACGAGCGCTGCACAGTGCTGCCCATAAAGACCGACGGCAATATGACCGGCGACTTTCTTCAGGGGCACCTGACGGCTCACCTGGCCATCGCGCGGACGTTTATCGATCCGCAGGTGCCTACGCGTCCGTGCACGGTCAATGTATTTGCCGAAAAACCCGCGGTCACGAACACGCAGCGCAATTTTGCGACAATCAACGGCTTCCTGGAACGTATGGGTCTGTCCGTGAACTGTCGCTTTCTCAATTCGACGACCGTAGAGGAACTGCGCAGCTTTTGTGGGGCTGAGCTCAACATTCCGGCATACGGCGACTACACAGCGCAGCTCCTCGGAAAACTCATCCAGGAAGAGTTCGGCGGGCGTGTCCTCGGGCGCGGATTTCCCATCGGCTTCGACGAGACGGCCTCGTGGCTCGACGAGGTGGCGACCATTTTCGATGCGCGCGATGCTGCTGCCGACATCGTCTGTGAACAGAAGGCGCTCTATGACGAAGCGGTTGCTCGGCTCAGACCGCGCCTGCGCGGTAAGAAGCTCATGGTTGTCTGCTACAACTGCGAGCTCGATTGGATTTTAAAAACAGCACTTGACCTTGAAATGCGCATCGTGCGAATAGGAATTTTGAACTATTCGCAGGACATGGGCTTCCGCACGCGTCTCGATGCCGACCTGCCCGTTGTCGAAAACTACGATCGCGCAATCAGGGGAGACGAGGTCGCAGAACTTGCGCCGGACGTGCTGCTCACGAACTACGCGTCGGCTGTTGCAAACAGTGTGCCTGTCGCCGACACGATTCCCATGTGCCCCGATGTGGGTTTCCTATCGTCGATTTCGCTGATGAGACGCTGGGATCACCTGCTTCGGCTGCAGCTGAAAGGAGGGTGGAAAAATGACGGCATCCTTTTCGAAGAATCCTTCCTGTAACGGTGATGAGTCACGCCCCAGGGGCGAAAATCATTCTGATGATGAGTCACGCCCCAGGGGCGAAACTCATACAATCGAGCCCGATAGCCTGACGGGTGTCATTTTTGCCTGTGAAGGTATTGAAGGCGCGACCGTGCTTTTGAACGGGCCGACCGGGTGTAAGTACTATCATTCTGCGATTTCCGATAGCCAGACCTTCAGGCAACTCGAATTCGATCCGCTGAATTTTCCGATGACGTGGTATTTTGGGCAGCCACGCGTTCCATGCACATATTTGGACAATGCCGACTACGTGTACGGCAGTGAAGCGAAGCTCACCGATGCGCTTGAGTATTATGGTAAGGCTTCAGGCATCGGGTTGCTCTGCATTGTCAATTCCCCTGGCGCGGCGCTTATCGGCGACGACCTTGAGGGTATCGCTGCGCGACATCTTGGAAATGTGCCGTATTTGACCATCGAGACGCCAGGGTTTTCCGAAGGGTATTGTGCTGGGCACGAGCGCGCTGCACGTGCGCTCATCGAGAAGCTCGCTGGCGATGCGGGCGATGCGCCCGCGGTCCGCGCAAGGCGCGTCAACGTCTTGGGCCTTTCGCTTTACCAACGCCATTATACGGGCGATGTCGCCGAGCTGCGCCGGATGCTCGAGTCGATGGGGCTTGAAGTCGGATGCATGCTGTGCGCAGGCTGCACGCTCGAAGAGATGCGCGCCTTGCCGAGCGCATCGCTCAACATCGTTGTTGGTTCGGAACTTGGACTCGATACGGCTCGTTTCTTGGAAGAACGGTTTGGGACGCCGTATTACGTGTGCAACCCGCTGCCCATCGGCTTTGATGCAACTGAGCGCATGGCGCGTGATGTCGCCCAACTCGTCGAGGGA
>CADBQL010000445.1 GCA_902796815.1 uncultured Coriobacteriaceae bacterium
AGCGTGAACGCGGAGCAAATTCCCAGCCAGCGGATGAGAAGGAACGTAATCGAGCGGAAAAGCCTGAGCGCAGACGGCATAGGCGGGTATTTCGTCGACGAGGCGGGGGTGGTGCATCACGACCTGACGGCGGTTCCTTTGTCGATGCGCGATGACGAGGGCTTTGCCGCCGTGAGCATGTACATCTATCAGGATAGCGAACCGATTGGGTTTGCCATGCACTTTCCGAGCTCGAGGAAAAACGACGTGCTAGCTCAGGCGATCGACTCGGTCATAGCGGTGCACCTGGCCCAGTCGGATGAATTCACGAACGTATATTCTCCGCACCAGTCGCTGCGGCTTGCCTTGGCCGAGCTCATGGGCGGCGGGCGCGTTTCGGAGGAGGCCATGGAGCGGCTTGCTGCTGCGGTCGGACGCGGCACGGGATTTGTCGTCGTTTCCGTGGCGAGTTTGGTGATCCAAAACCGCACCCAACGCTTGCTCTTGGCTAACGAGGTGGAGGAGTCGGGGATCGCCTGCGTGGCGTGCGAGCTGGAAGAAGCCGTTGCATTCCTGGCGACGGTCGAAAACGCGGAAACGCTCATCGAGGAAGTCGCGCGGCGCTTCAACAGCAAGAGCCTGGCGTTGGGCGTGTCGATGCCCGTCACTGGATTCGGCCACTTGCAATCCGCATACCGGCAGGCGGTGTTCGCGCGCGATTCTTCGCCATCTGCGGGTATTCGCCACTGCCGTGACCTGGCATTGCCTTTCCTAATCGGCGTATTGCAGAAGGAGCCCGTCGTTCGCGATCTGCTGCACCCTGCACTCGGAATGCTCGAGAGCTACGATGCCGAAAACGGAACCGATTTGCTGGAAACGCTGCGCGTCTATGTGGAAACCGGTTGCAGCCAATCGGAAACCGCGCAGAAGCTATACGTGCATCTGAATACGTTGAAATACCGCCTCAAGCGTATTGGGGAGCTTACGGGCATCGATTACAAGGACCGCGAAAGCATGTTCTACATCGAGCTGTCATTGAGGTTGGATGCTCGGTGATCGAGGTGGGGAAAGGGAAACAGAGTTGCGACGGTCTTTTTACCGGAGATGCGTTGACAGCTCCCGCAGATGGCCGAGGTGGATGCCGATGTGTCCGATGCCGAGGATGAAGGCGGCGATCACGGCTACGGGCGACTGGTACCAAATTCCCAAAAGCGCGAAGGCGGCAACCGGCAAGGTTGCGATGGGCACGGGAATGGGCCCGAGGGGCTGGTACATGCCGTCGAGCTTTTCCCCGCTCTTGAAATACCGGGCCCAGGCGATCTCGTAGAGGATCAGGAGCAGGAAGGCGACTATCAGCCACAGGAGCCATGGGAGCGAGAAACCCTGCGGGCAGACAAACACGACGGCTGCGCAGGTCGTGAGCACCTGGCCGATTCGCTCGAGCATGAGGAGGGTCTTACTCTCGTGCTTGGAGATTTCCTCGTAGCCGGGAGGCTGGCTCTTCGCCCATTTGATGTTCGGTATGAACAGCATCGCCAGGAACACGACGCCGACTATCGAGAAGCCGAATTGCATCTTCACCTTCTAAACCTTCGACAGAGTGCTTTTTGACATTTTAAGACACGGATGGCGGGCTTTAGCCCAAAAGGGATACTCCCAATGTCATCTACTCTTCGGAGCGGGGCCAGTTTCCGAATAGCACGGCGTGCTGTTTATGACTCTTTTATACGATATACTACAGATGTAAGAATTGCAGAGAGCTTTCGAATTGAACGAGGCGATACCGGTGCTTCCAAGAATCAGCGATGCAGAAATCGATGTAATGGAAATCGTCTGGAACGATAATCCCATTGGCACAAACGAAATCACCGACCGCTTGACGGGCGACGGCGAGCGGAGCCCGAAAACCATCCAGACACTTATAAGAAGGCTCGTCGACAAGGGGGCGCTCTCGGCCGAGAAGAGGGGCAGGCAGTTCTATTACACTCCCGCTATCGACCGGGATGATTTCATCGACAGCCAGAAAAAGCGGTTTACCGATCGATTCTTCGGAGGCGATGTAGCTTTGCTGGTCTCGTCGTTTGTGGGCGGCGGCAAGATCACGAAAAAGGAGCTTGAAGAAATCCGCTCGATAATAGATAGCGCCGAGAAAGAAATCTAGCATGGATTGGAACATGGCGGGTTTTCTGGTGGCCAACATCCGCTTTGCCATCATCGCCATCGTTGTACTCGCTCTACGGCATGCGGTGGATTGCCAAGTGCCGCCGTTTGCGCGCTACGCATCAACCTTGGCGCTTGCGGCTCTTCTCACCGTGCCGTTTCTGCCGTTTTGCTTGCCATGCGCGTTCCCCGCGATTCAGCTCCCGATGCAGCCATCCATAGGACTAAGCGCCCAGCCGGTTGGCGCCGATACCGCAACAGCTGCAGACTTTGCAGCCATGGTGTCAGGCTCGTCAAACGAATACATCCTGTGGAGTTTCCTAACCGGAGCCTGGCTTTTCGGGGCGGCAGTGCTTTCGCTTCGGTATGCATTAGGCGCTATTAAGACGATAAGGACGATGAGCTCCCGCAGCATCGAGACGCCGGCTTGGGCGCATCATGCGTTCGAGGATTGCAAACGCTCCGTCGGTAGGTGCCGCAAGGCAAAACTGGTAATCTTGGACGGCGATTTCGAGCCTTTCGCCGTGGGCTTTATTCGCCCATGCGTCTGCATTTCCGAAGCTTGTTTAGCCGAATGGAGCGATGCCGAATGGAAGTGCGTTATCGCTCATGAGCTTGCGCATGTGCGGCATAACGATGCGCTCCTGAATTACCTAATAGCCGCGATGAGGGCACTCTACTGGTTTAACCCGATGGCCCATTTTGCCTTGAATGCCGTGATTGCAGACCGCGAAGCAGTACGCGACATGCTTGCGCTTTCCGTTTGCGGAGATGGCCGGAGAATGGCTTATGCCAAAACGCTGGTTGCAATAGCTTCGCGCACGCGGGAAAAGCAGCATGCACACGAAGCCGCCTTCTCGCACGC
>CADBQL010000446.1 GCA_902796815.1 uncultured Coriobacteriaceae bacterium
ACGGCATGGCGTACAACTCGTATGTGATTATCGATCAAAGCGTTGCGGTTATGGACTCCGTCGAGACGCGCTTCGGCAGCGAATGGCTTACAAACCTCGCTACAGCGCTCGATGGCCGTGCGCCTGATTACCTGGTAGTACAACACGTTGAGCCTGATCACTCGGCTAACGTCGCGCGATTCATGGACAGCTATCCCGCGGCGCGTATCGTCGCGTCAGCCAAGGCGTTCGATATGCTGAACAACCTGTACGGTACCGACTACGCCGAGCGTCGTATCGTGGTCAAGGAAGGCGACGAGCTCGAGCTCGGTGCTCACACGCTGCGTTTCATTGCGGCGCCGATGGTGCACTGGCCCGAAGTCATCATGACGTACGACGCCAAGGACAAGGTCGTGTTTTCGGCTGATGCATTCGGAAAATTCGGCGCACTCGATGTTGAGCAGGACTGGGCATGCGAGGCGCGTCGCTACTACTTCGGCATCGTCGGCAAGTACGGCAAGCAGGTTGCGGGCGTGCTCAAGAAGTTCGCTGCGCTCGACGTGCAGGTGATTTGCCCGCTGCACGGTCCCGTTCTTGCGGAAAATCTCGATTACTACTTGGGGCTTTATAAGACCTGGTCTGCATACGAGGTCGAAAGCGAAGGCATTTCGATTGCGTACTGCTCGGTGTACGGCCATACGAAGGAAGCCGCCGAGCTCTTGGCAGCCGAGCTTGCGGACGCTGGTTGTCCGAAGGTTGCTGTGAGCGACCTGGCGCGTGACGACATGGCGGAGGCGGTCGAGGATGCGTTCCGATACGGTACGCTTGTCCTGGTCAGCACGACGTACAATGCCGACATGTTCCCGTTCATGAAAACGTTTATCGATCATTTGGCCGATCACGCTTTCCAGAATCGCCGCGTTGCGTTCATGGAAAACGGCAGCTGGGCTCCGAATGCCGCTAAGGCCATGAGGGCCAAGGTCGAAACGATGAAGGGCATCGAGATCGTCGAGCCGGTTGTGACCATCAAGGGCGCATTGAACGACGACTCCCGTGCTCAAATGAAGGAGCTGGTCGCAGCCCTGATGGCATAAACGCGCAGAGCAGTGAGAAACGTGGGGCCGGACACTGTACGAAACTGGCCCTACAATCCAATAATCGGGGAGAAGGGTTTGGCCCGCTATCGCTTTCCGTGGGTGTTTGCGAGGAGGCTATCGTTTTAGCAAAGCATTCTCGCCCGTTTCCCAGTACTATAGAAAACAGCCTATTTGCAAGTGGCAATCATTCGAAAAGAGGTTCACATGAGTGACGCGGAAGCGAAGAAAACGTACCCGTCTGCGCAGACGCTCGTAGAAGAGAAAGCGGCGAGTCGCGTGCACGCGAAGGATGCGACGTTATACTCGTTCTCGAAAGAGGCTGAAGAGTATTCTGCAAGCTTCATGGGCTGGACTGATCTTGCCAGCAATCCGCCGTGCCCGCTTGCTGATATCAAGGGGCTCGCGCAATCGTTCATCGACCGCGGTTGGAAACTCGCGGTGCTCATCGGCCAAGGCGGATCGACGCAAGCGGCCATGACGATGACAAAATATGCCAAGGGCAACGGTCGCGGTATGGAATTCCGCGTTCTCGATTCCGATTCGCCGGTTCGTTTGCGCTCGATCCTATCGGATGCCGATCCGCGCACGACGCTCGTCATCGTGTCATCAAAGAGCGGCGGCACGCTGGAGATGGATTCGATGCTCAATGCCGTGAGCGTAGCCTTTTCGAGCGTTCTCGACGCCGAAGAGTTGCCATTGCACCTGGTCGCCATCACCGATCCGGGCTCTCCGCTTGCGCAGCGTGCGCAAGATGAAGGTTGGGCGGGGCTTCTGCTCGGCGAATCGGCTGTGGGCGGGCGCTTCTCTGCGCTTTCGGTGTTCGGCCTGTTCCCGGCCGCTATTGCAGGCATCGACATCGAAGAGCTCATAGCCGCCGGTGCCGAAATGGAGGCTGCTTGCTCCGTTGACGAGCAGGGCAATCCTGCCATCGAGCTCGCATCGTTCATGTACGACAATTGGCTAGCCGGTCGCGACAAGATCGCCTACGTTTCGCAAAAAAACGGTCGCGTGCTCGGCCTTTGGATTGAACAGCTCGTTGCCGAAAGCACGGGCAAACAGGGCTTCGGCATTTTGCCCCAGCTCGAAATGGACACATTGCTCCTGCGCCGTGACGCGGGCGACCGCATGGTCGTGACCTATCAGAGCAAGGCTGACACTTGGGACGAAATCAAGGAGTTCCAGATGAGCCTTGCATGCATCGGTGAGGATATTCCGCGTCTCGACTACGAGATCGAGACGGTCTACGACATCGCCAAGCATTTCGTCATGTGGGAGTATGCGACGGCGATGTGCGGTTTTCTCATGCAGGTTTCGCCGTTTGACCAGCCCGATGTCGCGTCTGCCAAGGCCAAGGTCCTCGACATCTTGGGCTCGAGCTTGCCCGAGCCGGACTTCGTGGAAGAGATGGTTGTAGGTTCGAATGTCGGAAAGGTCGAGGCGTACCTTTCGGAATGTTGCGCGGATGCGGCCAATATTCGCGAGGCACTCAAGGCGCTGCTCGATTCGATCAACCCGGGCGATTACTTTGCGCTCAATGCGTTTGTGCCGTTCATGGGCGAAGGGCGCCGCGAAGCGCTCGAGGCTATTCGCCATCAGGTTGCAGCTTCCCGCCATGTGGCAGCATGCCTCGAAATCGGCCCACGCTACCTGCACTCTACCGGGCAATTGCAGAAGGGTGGCCCGAACAAAGGCGTGTTCCTTATCGTGTCGGCTGACGAGCTCAAGGACATCCCGATCGTGGATGGCAAGGCTCCGAGCCTCGGCACGCTCGCCAAGGCGCAAGCCGCCGGCGATCGCGCAATCCTTTCGGAGCGCGGCCGTCGCTGCTTGCACCTGCACCTTCCCGACAATACCGGCGTTACGCTGCGCTGCCTCGCCAACATCATTTCCCAACTCTAGGATATGACATAAAGTCGGGTTTTTTGTCATTAAGCATTTTGGTCGTTAATAGGCGAAAGGCCCGAGCACAATCGCGGGGCAGGATGTTAAAGTCCTGCCCCGTTGCTGTTCGCAGACCCTGGGTGGGCCTACAGGTAACATCCCCAATAACCCCGCCCGTTTCGGCTAGAAGGAAAGGATTAGCAACCAGATGATCGATGCGCTTGACATACGAGTGCGCGGAATCGTGCAGGGAGTCGGTTTTAGGCCATTTGTGTACCGACTTGCACGGCGCTACCTTATAAACGGCTGGGTGCTCAACGACCTTGATGGCGTGTTTATTCATGCGGAGGGCGAAAGCAAATTGGTCGACGAGTTCGTGACCGAATTGCACATGAACCCGCCTGCCGCCTCGCGTATCACCGAAGTCGAGCTCAAAGAAGTGCCGCTTCAAGACTGCACGACGTTTGAGATTCGCGAATCGCAAGCCGATGCTGCCGATGAGGGTACGCTTGTTTCTGCTGACTTGGCGACCTGCGATGATTGCCTGCGCGAGTTGTTCGATCCGGCAGATCGGCGGTACAGGTATCCGTTTATAAACTGCACGAACTGCGGTCCGCGTTTTACGATCATTGATTCGCTGCCTTACGATCGACCTGCGACGTCGATGGCAGGCTTTACGATGTGCCCCGATTGCGCGCACGAGTACTCGGATCCGGCGGATCGACGCTTCCATGCTCAGCCAGATGCCTGCTTTTTGTGCGGACCGCATCTGAGCTTGCGGGTGATGGATCATGCAAAAGGCCAGTTCGAAATCGACAGCCTGATTGATGCGGCGTTTGGCGAAAAAGAGCTTGTCGACAGTGATGCGCTTTCCGGCGCTGATGCTGACGGCGGTGTCGACGCGATTGCCGATGCGTCTTGTACGTCCCACCATGATGGCGTGCTCTGGGCCGCGACGCGTGCGCAATCCGACGCAATATTGGCGGCGGCGGTCGAAGTCCTGGTAGCTGGCGGCATCGTCGCGCTCAAAGGACTCGGGGGATTTCACCTGGTATGCGATGCGGCAAACGAGCAAGCGCTTGCGACCTTGCGTGCGCGCAAACGCCGTGGAGGCCAAGCTTTCGCGGTCATGGTCGGCGATGTCGAGACGGCACGCGCGGTTTGCGAAATCACGCCGAGCGAGGAAGGCGTCATGCGCTCGGCTGCACGTCCGATCGCGCTCGTGCGCAAGCGCGCGGGAGTCGAGTTGGCAGTCGGGTTGGCCGACAATTTGCCCGAGCTGGGCGTCATGTTGCCGACGACGCCCGTGCAGCATTTGCTCATTCACGATTTCCGTGCGGCATGTGGTCGTGACATGCTCGTCATGACCTCGGGAAACGCTCATGACGAACCTATCGTGACCGACGATGTGCAGGCGATTGCACGAATCGGCGCCATCGCGGATATCATCGTGGGAAACGACCGCGCGATTCTTTCGCGCTACGATGATTCGGTTGTGCGCGTGCTCGCTCTCGGTGGCACCGATGCGCATGGTCATCCGAACGAAGCGTTGCAGTTCATCCGTCGCGCGCGCGGCTACGCTCCGCTTCCGATCGAGCTCGATGATTCGTCGGAAAAGACCCAACGAGCTGTTTTTGCAGCCGGGCCCGAGCAGAAAAACACGTTTGCGTTCGCCTCCGACGGCCAAGCCTACGTGTCCCAACATATTGGAGACATGGAAGACGCAGACGTTTTCGATGCGTGGCTTGAAGCCAAGGAGCGGTTCGAGAAACTGTTCGCCATCAAGCCTACTGCGCTCGCCTGCGATGCGCATCCGGAGTACCTTGCCAGCAAGTGGGCGCGCGAACAGGCCCAGCGTCAGCAATTGCCCCTCGTGGAGGTGCAACACCATCATGCTCATATCGCGTCGGTGCTCGGCGAGCACGGCCTGTTTGGTCCGTGTTGTGGAATCGCGCTCGATGGTACGGGCTATGGTGCCGATGGAGCGATTTGGGGCGGAGAGGTGCTGCTCGCCAATCAACGCGATTACGAGCGGTTCGCAAATCTGGCCTACGTGCCCATGCCGGGTGGTGCGGCTGCCATCAAGCATCCTCTGCGGATGGCGTACGGCTTGCTTTGGGCGTATGACCTGCTCGAACATCCAGGTGCACGCTTGGCCCTCGATATGCTTGGCGAGCAGGCGAACATTTGCGAGCAGATGATAGAAAGCGGCCTTAACACGCCGATGACCTCGTCCGCAGGGCGTCTTTTTGACGCAGTCTCGGCTGTGCTCGGCGTTTGCACGGAGGCGTCGTATGAAGGCGAGCCTGCCATTTTGCTCGACGCTGTTCGTTCGAGCGTGCGCGTTCCGCAATCTAATGCGTCTGTTCGCGAGCGTTACGCGTTTTCTTTCACGAAGAATTCTGCGACCCCGACGAGCACGGCGCACGATACCTCCGTTGCGCTCATCGACGCCGCTTCAACCGTGCGCGCCATCCTTGATGACCTGGTCGCAGGAGTATCTGTTAGCGAAATCTCGCAGCGTTTCCACGATGCGCTCGTCGATGCTATCGTGCAGATTGCCGAGCTCGTGCGCGCTGCGTACGGCATTGAGCTTGTCGTGCTTTCGGGCGGCTGCTTCATGAATCGTTATATAGCCGAATGCGCTGCCGCGCGCCTTGGCGCAGCGGGTTTTACCGTCGCACTCAATGCCTCGCTTCCACCTAACGACGGTTGCATCTCCTACGGCCAAGCCGTCGTTGCCCTCGCCAACGCGCAGCAATGAGTTTCGCCCCTGGGGCAAAACTCATGTCATCCACCCATTTGCAGCAATCAATTGTGGTGGTATTATGTAGCAACCTAGTAAAGATGGTGGAGTTGGGGTGCTGAAAAAAGGAGGTGTGCGATGGAATTGTTAACCGATGTAGCGTTTCTCTCTCGATTGCAGTTTACGCTCACGGTGGCGTTCCACTTCGTGTTCGTGCCGCTCTCGATTGGACTTGGCCTGATTACGGCCATTGC
>CADBQL010000447.1 GCA_902796815.1 uncultured Coriobacteriaceae bacterium
TCACGATAAGAGGATCTTTCGCAGCTCGCTTTCGGCATCGGAGGTCGTTCTGTCGGCGATTTCGATGAGGCGCGGGTCGGCTGCTTCCATTGCAATCGACAATCCCGCCATCTGCAGCATCTCCAGATCGTTACGCGCGTCGCCGAACGCGACAATGTTTTCGGGCGCGATGTCCAAAAGCTCGAGCACGGCGCGAAGTGCGCGTGCCTTGCTAGTTCCGATCGGCATCATGTCAACCCACCCGAAGCCAGCGGATGCTATGGAGCATCGATTGCCGAATTGCTCAGTCCAATATCTCTCGTCTACGACCCGCGATGGGTAATAAACGGAAATCTTCGTGAAAGGTTCGTCAATGGATTTGACGTCATCGACAACTGTTACGTCGAAACCGAGGGTATTGCGCATGAAGTCCAAAAAGCCTGGGTCTTTTGGGTGCACGTAGCTCGTGCGGGCGCCCGTCACCAGAACCTCGCAATCGCCAGATGCAACAATTGTATCTATCAGCGCGTTTCCGAGTTCCCGCTCCATAATCGAGCGAAATACCACCTCGCCGTTCCTGTAGGCAACAGTTCCATTGTTGGCGATGAAGGGCATCCTGCTGGCAAGGGGGCCGAACAGTTTGCAGAGGCTGTCATATGCGCGTCCGCTCGCCGGCACGAAAGTGATTCCACGGTCTAGCAGGGAGCCGATGACCTCGAGCGTGCTCGTAGGAAGTTCGGGGTCGTAGTTGAACAAAAGCGTTCCGTCAACATCACATGCTATAAGCTCAACCACAACCGTGCCTTTCTTGCGCGACTCCCGACTGTGCGCAATGCGGGCGGGTAAAGCTTCGATTCGAATAAGCATGCCGACGCCTAGGCCATGCGCATGGTGGGCTATCCAATAAAGTTGGGTAGCATGCTGTGATTCTAGCAGTTTAGCGTTTAGGCGAATAGAGCGAACCGTTGACTGACTTCCCGCTGAACCTGGCTCTCGTAGTCAGGCCGTCAAAAACCACTGGGTATCGGGCAATGGGATATTTTGCTCCTGTTGTCAGGAGAAAAGCCTGATTGTGGTCTATACTCATTATGATTGTGTACTTAGTTCTGCATGCCAGGTGAGGCAGAAGGATGCAATGCCTGGATTACGTAGGTCAACTAGGGGAACAGGATGACGTATTCGATCATTGGAATCCTTGCGGCGCTGGTTTTGTTGATTATCAATCAGGATGTCCTGTGGCGACGCGATGTGCGCGGCAAGCTTGATGAGAGCGCTAACGGTGCCGGAAATATCGCTAATGCTGGATTCGTTGGCGGCGCTGAGTCGCCTTCCAGCGGCGAGCCGTCCACCAGCGCAAGGCTAGCCAGCAGCGCAAGAAACGTCGGGCAGAGCAACCGCAATCGCGACAAAACGCTGCATTATTACCGCTACTTCCTGATCGGCGTGCTGTGCTACTACATCACCGACGCGATGTGGGGAATCCTCGATGCCAATCGTCTCACTGCCATCGAGTTCGCGGACACGACGGTGCATTTTGCAGCGATGATGGCAGCTGTGCTGCTGTGGACGCGCTTTGTCGTGTCGTATCTCGATACCAAAAACGCTTTCAGTGTGGCGCTCACACGGACCGGGTTCATTGTGTTCGCCTTCGCAGCAATCGTGATCGTGGCCAACTTTTTCTTCCCGGTGCTGTTCTGGTTCGACGAGTCGGGTGGTTACCATGCGGGTGCTGCGCGCTACGTACTGCTGGCGATTCAGATTGCGATGTTCTTGGTCACATCAGCCTATACGCTCACCATGGCAGCAAAAACCGAGGGCACGCTCAAACGTAGACATCAGACAATCGGTCTGTTCGGCATCGCCATGGTTGTCCTTATCGCAATCCAGGTTTTCTATCCGCTGTTGCCGCTGTACGCGATGGGCTATATGCTGGGTACGTGCATCCTCCACAGTTTTGTGGTCGAAGACGAGAAGGACGAGTACCGCCTGCAGCTCGAGCACTCTCTCGCGCGTGAACGCGAGCAGAAATCCCAGCTCTCCGAAAGCCGCGAAGCTCTCAGTGAGGCGCTTGCCGTCGCGGAAGAGGCCAATAAGGCGAAAACGGCGTTCCTTTCGAACATGAGCCACGAGATCCGTACGCCCATGAACGCGATCATCGGGCTCGATAACATCGCGCTGGCTGACCCCGGTGTCTCTGAGGCCACGCGTGGACATCTCGAGAGGATCGGCGATTCCGCGAATCATCTGCTCGAAATCATCAACGAGATTTTGGATATGAGTCGCATCGAGTCTGGACGCATGACCGTGAA
>CADBQL010000448.1 GCA_902796815.1 uncultured Coriobacteriaceae bacterium
AGGCGAAGTTGAATTTCTGTCCTGATGAACTGCGGACTTGTTGACGAGTCGGGCCCTATGGGCGCGACTCGTTTTTTATTTCCGCACAAAGCTCCATCCCCTATAATGAAGGTACAATTTAGCGCTCTAACTTGTGGGGGTTAGCATGGACGCCTCAATGCTCCAGTACTTCAAAACAATTGGCACTGTTCAAACCGCCATTGCAAATGCCACTACGCTCGATGAGGCGTTACGGGGAGGGCTCAAAGCAATTATCGACAACGCAGGTGCGGAATGCGCGGTCATTTGGTATGCGGACAAGAAGGGCGACGGACGTTTGCATCCGTATTTTTGGATCGGGCCGATAGACCTCACGAGCTGCAGTCATGCGTCGGGCGAAGGCTCGGTCGGGCGCGTGTATGAGACTCAGAAGGCAGAGCGCCTGCTTGACTTCGAAGCCACGAGTGACATAATGACGATTGCTGACTTCGAGGGCATGAATATCACGTCGATGGTCTGCGTGCCATTTTCGAACAATTACGAAGACCTGGGCGTTATTCAGTTCGTGAACAAATCAGATGGCGAGCTGTTTACCGATGAGGGTGCCGACGTCATGGAAATTATGGCCATGATGGCGGCCATAGCCATTGACGAAAACGAAGCGCTCGCAGAACCTTGGCAACCAGGCGAAATCGTGATGTCCTTGCGCAATATCACGCGCGATTTCCAAAACGGCGACATCGTGACCAAGGTGCTCAAAGGCGTGAACCTCGATGTGTACGAAGGCGAGCTCCTCGTGCTCTTGGGCGAGTCGGGCTGCGGCAAATCGACGTTGCTCAACATCATCGGCGGCATGGATAGTGCGACGTCGGGCGAGTTCACGTATCAGGGCCGGGACCTGAGCAACGCCACCCAGCAGGAGCTCACCGATTTCCGCCGCGACAACGTCGGTTTTATTTTCCAGAGCTACAATCTCATGCCGAACCTTACGGCGTTGCAAAATCTCAAGCTCATCGCCGAACTCGTCGACGAGCCGATGGACGCTGACGAGGCGCTTGACATCGTGGGGTTGTCGGATCGCAAGCGCAATTATCCATCCCAGATGTCGGGCGGTCAGCAGCAACGCGTATCCATCGCGCGTGCGCTCGTCAAAAACCCCAAGATTATCCTGGCTGACGAACCAACCGCAGCGCTCGATTACGCCACATCTGTCGAGGTGCTCCAGGTGATGGAAGAAATCATCAAAGGTGGCACGACCATGGTCATGGTCACCCACAACGAGGAGATCACCCGCATGGCCGACCGTGTCGTGCGCATGCGCGGCGGGCGCATGTACGAGGTAACCGTAAATCGCCATCCAGCTCATGCAACCGACCTCGTGTGGTAAGGGGCTGAAGTGAAACCGACCCAGATAGCTGAGCTTTTCGCCAATATCAAGAAAACGTTCGTGTCGTTTTTTAGCATCCTCATGTTCGTTGCGCTTGGAGTGGGGATTTTCCTCGGCATCAGCTGGTCGGGGCCAGCACTTCGAAATGCTGCTGACGTCGCGTTCGACGAGAGTGCATTCCATAATTTTCAGGTGCTGTTTTCCTACGGGATGACCGATGGCGATATTGCGAAGATTGGCGAGCTCGAAGGAGTGACCGACGTCGAAGGCGCTCGGCAGTCGATTCAGACGCTCGTCATCGACTCAAAAAAACGCACGGTCAAAGTGCAGACGATAGGGGAGCGCATCAATACCCTTGATGTTTTGGAGGGCAAGCTTCCCGCGCATCCGGACGAAATTGCCCTGAACGCGAGCGATGCCAAGAACCTCGGCATAGACGTGGGGGACACCATTACGTTTGAGCAGGATCATGAGGTTTCCTCCGATGAGAATGAGGAAACGGCAGGTGATGTAGGCGATGATGAGGGGAAAGCCTCGTCTGATGACGCCAGCAAGAAGGAAAAATCAGCTTCTTCTGCCGAATCGGCTTCTGACGACGATTCCGATGCTGCAGACTCAAATGCCGAAGATGATGGCATGAGCTATCTGAATGCCGATACCTACAAGGTCACAGCCCTCGCGCGAAGTTCCGAATACGTTGCAGAGGCAATCGACACTCACGGCAATTCGGGAAAGGGAGCGGGCGCGATACACCTGCTATCCTGGGTGTTGCCTGATGCTTTTGATGGAGAGGCCTTCGGTGATGCCTACCCGATCGTGAACGTGCGCTGTGAGGGCCTTGACGGCAAAGGCACGTTCTCCGATGACTATAAAAACAATTCCTCACAAATCGAAGCTCGCATAAGCGACCTCGGCAAATCGCTGGCAAAGGAGCGCTGCGATTCCATTCGCGGTGACGCCCAGAAGGAGATTGACGAAAGTCAGGCCAAGCTTGACGATGCGCGCAAGCAGGTTGCCGATGGTGAGAAGGAGATTGAGCAGGCAAAGAAAGATATCAAGGATGGCGAAAAGAAGATAAAGGATGGCGAGGTCGAGCTCGAGAACGCCAAGAAGAAAGTTTCGGACGGGGAAGCGCAGCTCGCTGACGCGCGTGCCGAGCTGAGTTCCAAATCGGCGTCCGGCAAGAAGAAGCTTGATCAGTCGCGTGCGAAGATTCAAAGCGCCCAATCTGAATATGACAAGAAGGCGGCAGAAGTTAACTCTGCGCGTGCGGATGTCAATGCGATGCAGTCTAAGGTCAGCGCTGCGCAAGGCAAGGTCCAGGCGGCGCAAGCAGCTTACGATCAGGCTGTATCGAACTTGAGCAAGCACAGCAAACCCGAAGAGATAAGCGAGTCGGCCCTCGGAGGCGCTTCGTCAAAGGACGGTTCCAAGGCCTCGAAGAAAGCCGCGTCTAAGAAGTCTTCCGAGTCAGTCGCTGCCCTTAAAGCGAAAGTCGACAAAGCCTATGCCGCACTCCAAGCCGCCCAATCTGCCACGGTATCGATATCGGGCGACAATATGACGCTTGCACAAGCCCAGCAAGCCGTCGCGGTTGCAGATGCGACGGTTTCCGAAGCCGAGCAGGAGCTGGCGACTAAGAAGGCGCAGCTCGATGCGGGCTGGAGCAAATACAACAACGCTAAGGCAGAATTCGACCGCGAGATATCCAAGGCTAATGCCAAGATCAACAATGCCGAATCCGAGCTAACTGATGCGAAGAACCAGGTGGCACAGGGCGAGCAAGAACTTGAAGACGCCCGCGCCAAGGTCAAGGACGGCAAGAAGGAGCTCGAGGAAAAGACTAAGGAGCTCGAGGATGCCAAGAAAGAAATCGAATCGTCGGCCAAACAGCTTGACGATGCCAAGCGGAATCTGGAGAACATGAAGGATGCGGATTGGTCGGTGGCGTCGCGCTCGAATAATGTGGGAGCGGCTCAGGTTTCCATGTTCAGTGACGTGATGGGCCGCCTTTCTCTCTCGATGGCCGCGCTTTTCATCATCGTCGGCTTGCTCGTCAGCTATTCAGCGGTCAGTCGCATAGTCCATGAGCAGATTACCCAGATAGGCACAAAGAAAGCACTCGGTTTGCGAGGGCGAGAAATCACGACGAGCTTCCTTGCGTATTCGGCGCTGGCTGTCGTTTCCGGTTCCGTAATAGGTACCATCGTGGGCGTCATCGCTGTCGAGGGCATTATCGGGAATTCCCTCGCCAGCATGTTCGTTTTCGACAGCTACTCGCCTTATTTCGGGCTGCCTTTGTTCCTGGGAGTCACCGCGCTCGAAATCGTGCTTGTGCTCGGCGCCACATGGCTTGCCTGCCATACTATTTTGCGCGAACATGCGATCGAGCTCCTGAAGGGCGAGAAGCCTCCTGAGGGCAAGACCCGTTTCTACGAAAATTGGGGCGCATGGGATAAACTGCCGCTCTTTACGCAGACCATCGTCAACAACTGCATGAACGATAAACGTCGTGTGTTCAGCACCATCGTGGGCGTGGCGGGTTGTACGGCTTTGATCGTGACGGCGCTTACGCTTAACGACGATGTGCTTGCGAGTTTCGATCGCCACTACAAGGATGTGTATGGTTTCGATGCTATCGCCTATGCCGATGACGAGGTTGACGATTCCCTGGCAACGGTTCAGAAAGCCTTAGGCAACCAGGGGGATGGCGCCGTCCAAGCGCGGCTCCAAAGTTTCCTGGTTGACCAGCCTGACGGAGATCGAGGGACCATTCGTGCCGTTATCTCCTCCGATGCTGCTTTTACGCAGGTGTATGGCGTGAATCTGACGGAGGGCGAAGTGTTCGATGCGCAAGGTGAGGGCGTATGGGTTTCCCAAGCCTACGCGAATCATCAGGGCGCGA
>CADBQL010000449.1 GCA_902796815.1 uncultured Coriobacteriaceae bacterium
CAAGGAGTACACGCGCCTGATTGCCGAAGCCATGCACGTTCGCGGCCTCATGAACATCCAATACGCTATCGAGGGCGGAAAGGTTTATGTGCTTGAGGCAAACCCGCGTGCCTCGCGTACGGTCCCGCTCGTCTCGAAGGTGTGCGGCATCCAGATGGTCCAGATTGCAACCGATGTCATCACGATGCCGCTGACGGGACGTCCCTCCCCTGTTCCCGAGCTCGGAGAGGTCACCTACAACCACTACGGCGTCAAGGAAGCCGTGTTCCCGTTCAACATGTTCCCGGAAGTCGACCCGGTGCTCGGCCCTGAGATGCGCTCGACCGGAGAGGTTCTCGGCCTTGCGAGCACGTTTGGCGAGGCATTCTACAAGTCACAGGAAGCAACGCAGACGGTGCTTCCGCTTGGTGGTACGGCACTGTTGAGCGTGTCGGATCGCGATAAGGACGAGCTCGTGGAGCTCGGCCGTGCGCTCGTGGATGCGGGTTTCGAGATCATCGCCACGCGCGGAACGCGCGACGCGCTCGTCGAAGCGGGCATTCCGGCGACGCTCACGCTCAAAGCGTCCGAAGGGCGCCCCAATGTCATCGACCTTATTACGAACGGCGACTGCGATTTCGTCGTCAACACGCCGACGACCACGACGAAATCCGCCGATGACGGAAGCGCGATGCGTCGTGCTGCCATCAAGGCGCATGTGGCCTACATGACGACGATGGCCGCCGGAAAAGCCGCTGCCATCGGCATCAAGACTGTAAGCGAGACCGGCTCTAACAAGGTCAAGTCGCTTCAGGAAATACATGCTGGTATCGTACGCTAACTGTACGATTTCCCAGTTTCGAGCGGGCCCGAAAGGGCCCGCTTTCTTCGAACGATGAGCATTTTGCAATGTATACCATCGGTATGAGTTTCGCCCCTGGGGCAAGACTCATTGGGCAGGTCAGCGCGGCGTAGCGCCCGTCGGCCGAGGTCAGAGGTGTGAGTATCGCCCCAGGGGCAAGACTCATGTGGAAGCAATTAGCCAGTAAGGAGCTCTATGCGCAATAAGGTTCTGCAATCCGAGATTCGCGAGTACAACAAAGGCGAGTTCGCTTATATCAATGCCTTGCGTGAAAAGGGCATTGTATTCGCTGAACGCAATGCCAACCAGAAGCGCATCGACGAGCTGCGCGAAAAGCTGCGCCGTGCTGGTGCGCAATTCAAAAACGCTGGTGCTTCGATTGTTTGGGGTTGGCAGTCGAAGGCATGCGTCGAGTGCACAGGCTCGAACGGTTCCGAGACGTTTTCGACCACGTTCAAATGCCATCGCGACTGTTATTTCTGCTTCAATTACAACGTTGCAGACTACGAGAAATTCGTGCGCGAGGGCTGTCCTTGGCGCGAAGGGCTCGAAGATGCGGAAAGGCGTTATGGACACGATGGGTTGGCTGCAGTAGGTTTGACCGGCGGTGAGCCGCTTCTCAGCCTCGATGATTCAGTAGCCCTGCTCGACGAAGTTGCGAAGCGCTTTCCATCGGCCCATACGCGCATGTACACTTCAGGCGATTTGCTCACCGAGGAGGGCGCGCGCCGTCTGTGCGATGCGGGCCTCGAAGAGATTCGCTTCAGCGTCAAGCAAGATGATCCGCGAGAGCGTCAGGAGCGGGTGCTTTCGGCAATGGCTCTCGCGCGTGAATATATCCCGTCGCTCATGGTCGAAATGCCCATCATTCCTGATACCGAAGAGCACATGCACGATTTGTTCGACCGCTGGTCCGAAATCGGCATCGACGGTATCAATCTTCTCGAGTTCTGCTTTCCTTTTCATAGCTGGGACGAGTTCGCGGCGCGTGGATTCGAGATTCGCAACCCGCCTTTCGACGTCATGTACGACTATGGCTATTCTGGCGGGCTTCCTGTCGCCGGCAGCGAGGAGCTATGCTTGGAGCTGATGCTCTGGGGAATCGAACGTAACATTCCCTTTGGCATGCACTACTGCTCGCTCGACAACAAGCATCGCTCTGAAATGCGCCAAAGAAACGAGCGCGGGGCACACGCATCACCGATTCTGAGCTTCGATGAAGGTGACTTTTTCCTCAAATGCGCTAAGGTGTACGGAGAAGACGTTGTACCAGTCTACGAGGCTCTGAATGCCGCTGGATGTAACGACTTCATGCGAAACGAGCGCGAAGACTCGCTTGCTTTCCCCCTGTGTTATCTCAGCGCACTCGATTCGATCCCATGTGAGCCTGCCATTTCCGTCAACGTGCTCGAATCCGATGAACAAGGCGCCTACATTCGAGAAGTGGCACTAAAAAAGGAGTGAGGGGTTTGACCCTCCACCCATAAAAAAGAGCGGGGGTCGGTCCCCCGCTCTTTTTTATGATAACGTGCTCATTTAGTGAGAGCCATTGGCCTCCGCTAGCGCGTGCTCTGCCTTTTCGAGGTGTACTTGGTGCAGGTTCTTGCGACCCCATTTGGCGTTCCAGATGATGAACGTACCGAGACCCGTGAAGAACAAGCCGAAGACGGCCAGCATGAAAGAGCCCAGATGCACGAGACCTGTCATGGCGTGCTCGCCACCCAAGAACAGGTCGTAGCCGGTGTTGAACATGTTGTAGCCGCCGACGGGAATCAGGCATGAGAAACCCTGTCCAAACTGGCTGACGAGCCATTGCGAAAGGCCTGGTAGGCAGAAGATGGCGCCGCACATCCAGCCGCCCATCAGAATCCACACATGTTTAGCCTTGGGAATGATGGCCTTAACGAGCAGCCAGATAATCTGGAAAACAGCGCATATGCAACCGCCACCGAAGAACGCACGAGCACCGATGGTGAGCGAGATGAGCGGATCGGTAGAGGTAATGATAGCGGCAGGAACCTCGGGAGGCGTCCAGCCGAGGAGGCCAGCTACGTAACCGCCGGCGATGCAAACGGCGGCGCCTACGGCGTTAAACCATATTACCAGCCATGCACCAGGCCATATCGATTTACCGAGTGATTCGCCCTTAGTCCATGGCACGACCATTTTCATGCCGACTGCCATCGCGAAACCGGCGAACGGGAACAGAGCGCCGAACGTCGCCCATTCCTCGAAATACTGGTAAATGG
>CADBQL010000450.1 GCA_902796815.1 uncultured Coriobacteriaceae bacterium
ATCATCGCTGACATGATGAAGGACGATGCCAAGGAGGCCATCGACGGGCTGCATAAGGCGGGCGTCAAGAAGACCGTCATGCTCACGGGCGACCGCAAGGAAGTTGCCGATGCCGTGGCCGCCGAAGTCGGCGTTGACGAGGTCCGCTCGCAGCTCATGCCACAGGACAAGGTCTCAGCCGTCGAAGCGCTGCTCGAGTCGCAGGGCGAAAAGGGCAAGGTCGCATTCGTCGGCGACGGCATCAACGACGCCCCCGTGCTCATGCGCGCCGACATCGGTATCGCGATGGGCGGTATGGGCTCCGACGCCGCCATCGAAGCTGCCGACGTCGTGCTCATGGACGACAAGCCCTCCAACATCGCGAAGGCCATCGCGATTGCCCGCAAGACGCTCGGCATCGTCAAGCAGAACATCGTGTTCGCCCTGGCCGTGAAGATCATCATCATGATTCTGGCCTTGCCGATGATTGGTATTTCCAACATGTGGATTGCCGTGTTCGGCGACGTGGGAGTGTCAGTGCTCGCCATCTTGAACGCTATGCGCTGCCTAGCCGTGAAGAAATAACCTCGTGTTCGAGGGGGGTCGCGTTGCGCGGCCCCCTTTTTGTTGTTACGCTATGAAAGAGGGAGGGTTTTATGGATGACGAAAAGAGCGTATTGGAGCTCGATCCGAGCGACTTGCTTGCATACACGGTCGAGCAAGTCACGTGCACGAACTGCATCGAAGGCTTCTGCCCTGCGCGCACGCCTTCGAGCTGCGACGGCGAGGAGTTCATCCTCTGCGGTGCAAAGAAGGACTCCCAGCCGGTCCTTGCCGCCTACACGGAGCGCACCGGCATCGAGCTGCACATCGAGCGACCCTGCTAAGGAAATGAGTTTTGCCCCTGGGGCGCGACTCATTTCCCGATGAGTTTTGCCCCTGGGGCGATACTCATTCCGATATACGATAACGTATGAACACATGGAGAAGATGACCGCAAACGACGAAACTGGCAAGACGTGCGCTGGCAGGGGAAATGCCGTCGAGCTATTCAGCCGCAGACGGCTGTTCGGGCTGCTTTGGCCGCTCGTGATCGAGCAGTTGCTGTCCGTGCTCGTCGGCGTCGTAGACATCTTCATGGTCGCCTACGTCGGCGAAGCGACCGTGTCGGGCGTTTCGCTCGTCGATTCCGTGAACTACCTGTTCATCCAGGTGCTGTTCGCGCTCACCGCTGGCGGCACGGTCGTTTGCGCCCGATTTGTCGGCGCGCGCGACCACGAAAACGCTGGGAAAAGCGGCGCACAGCTCACTCTCGTTTCCGTATCGGGCATGCTCCTCGTGACAGCAGCGTTTTTCGTCGCCGGCCCCCAAATCCTCGGGCTGCTGTTCGGTGCCGTAGACGGCGATGTTATGGAAAATGCTCTCGTGTACCTGTATTTCACCGTCGGTTCGCTGCCGTTCATGGCGCTGTTCTACTCGGCCGCATCGGTGTTTCGAGCCAAAGGCGAAACACGAATCTCGATGCTCGCCGCCCTGTTCATGAACGTGATCAACGTCGTCGGAAACGCCATCTGCATTTTCGGCCTCCACATGGGCGTCGTCGGCGTCGCGCTACCCACGCTCTTGTCGCGCATTGCCGCATCGCTGCTCATGACATGGCTCGTGCAACGGCCATCCAACGATGTGCGAGTCCGCAGCGTCTCGCAGCTCAAACCCGATAGGCGCATCATTCGAGAAATCCTCTCGATCGGTGTGCCGAACGGCGTCGAGAGCGGCCTTTTCAACCTGGGGAAAGTGATGCTGCAAAGCCTCGTGGCCACGCTCGGCACCGCGTCGATTGCAGCCTACGCCGTGGCGGGAAGCCTCGTGACGTTCTTGTACCTTCCCGGAAACGCTCTCGGAGCAGGCTTGACGACGATCGTGGGGCAATGCGTCGGAGCAGGTCGACCGCTTCAGGCAAAAAGCTACACGAAGAAGCTACTCGTTTTGAACTACGTCATGCTCGCCGTTTTATGTACCGTCATGATTGCGGGCGTTCAAATGTGGACCAGCTTGTACAACCTCTCTGGTCAGGCAACCGATTTGGCTGCTCAGCTCGTCGTCGCCCACTCTATCGCAATGCTGATCTGGCCGCCCGCGTTCCTTCTGCCCTACTATTTCCGCGCGACAAACAGGGCGCTGTTCACAATGATTGTCGCCGTGCTCACGATGGGGATTTTCCGCGTCGGACTTGCCTACCTGTTCATCATGGGTTTGCACCTGGGCCTTGTCTGGGTATGGTACGCGATGTTCGTCGACTGGACCGTACGCCTAATCGTATACGCAGTCGCCTTCCATCGTAGCTGAAACGAATGAGTCACGCCCCAGGGGCGCGACTCATTCTGCAGGAATTGCCTAATAGTAATTATCCACCGGCTTAGCCGGTGGCTTTATGTTCCGCAGCTCTCGCTGCGGATGTTGCTGATGCGGCAAGCCGCGGGGCGC
>CADBQL010000451.1 GCA_902796815.1 uncultured Coriobacteriaceae bacterium
CGCCAGGATGAAACTCATATATGCTTTTGCCCTCGTCATGCTTAACCCCCGAAAACTGGTAAGGTCTGCTCTTTTTCGTTCGCATACATTATGCGTTTGTGTTATAAACATGAAAAGCGAATGTTTGACATAGTATCCATTCTATTTAGGAATGTTTGAGTACGGGAAAGCGTTTCTTGCACGCACCCCTACAAACAAAGGGGCAGTATGGACATTCAGAAATATCGCGCGTTTCTGGAGGCCGTCGATTCTGGCTCCATCACTGAGGCGGCAATCCGCATGGGTTACACGCAATCAGCGCTGAGTCGCATGGTCGCCGACCTCGAGCGACAATGGGGCGTGACGCTTTTGCATCGCAGCAAGTCGGGCGTGCAACCAACCGCAGATGCACGAAGCCTGCTATCGCACATGCGCGCCATCGTCGCTGCGGAAGATAACCTCAACGCGCAGATCAGTGCTGTGAAAGGCCTCGAGACGGGTTTGCTGCGCGTTGCAACGTTCTCAAGCGTGGCAACGCATTGGCTGCCGGGCATCGTAAATCAGCTGCAGCGAGACCATCCGGGTATTGTGTGCGAGCTTTTGCTGGGCAATTATGACGAAATCGAAAGCTGGGTCGAGGAAGGCCGAGCTGATTGCGGTTTTCTTGGCCGACATCCGCGCGGAAACCTGGACGAATGGTTTGCCGGCCACGACGAGTTTATGGCCGTGCTACCCGAAAGCCATCCCCTCGGCCACTTGGGCGCATTTCCTGTGGAAGCGTTTGCCGACGAGCCGTTCCTGCTTTTGACCACTGGCGTCGAGGAGGTCGTCGCGCGCATAAACGCGCAAATTGCGAGGCCCATCACGCCTGCTCTTTCCACGTTCGACGACTACGCGATTATGGCCATGGTCGAAAGCGGCATGGGGCTTGCCATCCTGCCCTCGCTCATCCTGAACCGCATCGACTACAAACTCCGCATCATGCCGCTTTCGATGCCCGCTTTTCGCGAAATCATCCTCGCAACGCAAAAGGGCCCGCAATCGGCTGCGATGCGTGAATTTCGCTCGTATTTGGAAATGATGACATAAAGTCGTGTTTTTTGTCATTAAGCATTTTGGTCGATGACATAAAGTCGGGTTTTTGTCACTAAGTATTTTGCTCATATTTACCGATGCGACAATCACAGGGCTGGCCGCGTAACGCGCCAAATTGGGACACAACCAAAACGCCTCCGATAATCCCGAAGGCGTCTTAATGTTGACCAAATTGCATAATGACAAAAAACCCGACTTTATGTCATCCTAGTTCTTCAGCGAATTCAAAGGAGCTGGCATGCGACCGCCACGATGGGCGAAAACGGTGCCGGCGCACTCATTGACGGGCATGACCGGAGCGTAGCCGAGCAAGCCTCCGAATTCGAGGCGATCGCCAACCTTTTTGCCTATGGCCGGGATAAGGCGCACGGCAGTGGTCTTGTTGTTGATCATGCCGATGGCGCATTCGTCGGCGATAATGCCGAAAATCGTTTCTTGCGAAGTGTCGCCAGGAATCGCGATCATGTCGAGGCCAACCGAGCAGACGCTGGTCATGGCCTCGAGCTTTTCCAGGCAAAGCGCCCCCGATTCGGCGGCGCGGATCATCCCAGCATCCTCGGACACGGGAATGAACGCGCCCGAAAGCCCGCCAACCGATGACGACGCCATGACGCCGCCTTTCTTCACCGCGTCATTGAGCATAGCGAGCGCCGCCGTCGTGCCAGGGCCGCCGCACGTGCCCACACCGATGGCCTCGAGGATTTCGGCAACCGAATCACCCTCGGCAGGCGTCGGCGCAAGCGATAGGTCGAGAATACCCTTTGCGACTCCCAGGCGCCTGGATGCCTCGCGCGCCATGAGCTCGCCTGCGCGCGTAATCTTGAACGAAGTTGCCTTGATGGCCTCTGCGACCGTTTCGATATCGGCATCCTGGGACATGTTGGCCAGCACCGCGCGCACGACGCCCGGCCCCGAAACACCCACGTTAATGACCTGGTCGGCTTCACCCGACCCATGGAAAGCACCCGCCATGAAGGGATTGTCTTCCACAGCGTTACAGAAAACGACGAGCTTGCCAGCACCGACGCATTGGCGGTCGGCTGTCAACTCGGCAGCCTCTTTGATGATGCCCGCCATCTTGAACGCCGCATCCATGTTGATGCCGGCGCGCGTTGAGCCCACGTTGACGGATGCACACACGAAGTCGGTTGTGGCCAGCGCTTGGGGGATGGACTCCATAAGCTTGTTGTCGGCCAGCGACGTTCCCTTGTGCACGAGCGCGCTAAAACCACCGACGAAATCGACGCCAACCTCCTTGGCCGCACGGTCCATCGCCTGCGCGATGGGCGACAAATCATCGGTCGTCACAGCTGCGCAAACCTCCGCGATCGGCGTCACAGCGATGCGCTTGTTCACGATCGGAATACCGAATTCGCGCTCGAGCTGCTCAACGGTCGGCACCAAATCAGCAGCGGCATGCGTCATGCGATCGTACACCTTGAGCGCTACGGTATGCACATCGGCGTCCGTGCAACCGCGCAGGTTCATACCTAACGTGACCGTGCGGATGTCGAGATGCTGCTCGGCGACCATCGCAATTGTTTCGGCAACTTCAGCAGGTGTGATTTGCATAGCGCCTCCTATGACATAAAGTCGGGTTTTTTGTCATTAAGTCTTTTAGTTATATTTTAAAGCCTTGGAAAAGCCCGTTTCACCCATTATTGACTTCATGGTAGTATCGCAGGTCATTTCTTCATTTGCAAGCGGGTTGCACAGAGTCCGAGCTGTATCCGTAAGGCAGCTGACTCGCCGAGCTTCACGCCCCGACGCACTAGCGCCATGCGCGCCTATGCTTTCGAAACGATTCCGCGGCCGATGGAGGTTGCGCGTTCGATCGGCGTCATCTTCGAATATGATCTGGCGACCGGTTCCTCGGATGATTATATGGTAGATATCACCTTCGCTTTTCATACGCACAGAAATGCCCACCGTACAGCCCCGCTTGCTCTATTTATGACCATTTTACTTAATGACAAAAAACACGACTTTATGTCATCCTCGCCTTTACCAGGTACTCGACGTTTTTGGAACGTTTTCCCTCAATCGGAGATTCGATTACGTCTTCGCAGATAAAGCCGACACTTTCAAGGGCTTCGCGCACTTCGCTGACCGTACGCAGGCGCACGGATTCGTCAGCGACCAATCCGCGCTCGTCCGTTTCGCCAGGTCGCGATTCGAATTGGGGCTTGACCAGGCCTATGAACACTGACCCGCAAGCTGCCAGTTTTGCAAAAACGGGCGCTAAGCTCGCGAGGCCGATAAAACTCAGATCTGCCACGATCAAATCAAAGGGTGCTCCGAGCTCTGCGGGCTCTGCGGTTCGGATGTTTGTGCGCTCGAACAGGGCCACGCGTGGGTCTTTGCGCAGCTTCCAGGCAAAATCCCCGTAGCCCACATCCACCGCCGTAACCGAAGCGGCACCGAATTGCAGCAAGCAATCGGTGAAACCGCCCGTAGAACATCCGACATCGATGCAACGCAAACCCTCGACATCCTGCCCAAACGAATCAAGCGCTCCTTGCAGCTTGAGTCCGCCTCGGGAAACGAACTGCTTGCGACCTTTGACTTCAATCGCCGCTTCGGGGCTCACAGGCATAGCGGCGCTCGATGCATACTCATCGTCCACTTTGACTTCACGCGCCATTATGGCGCGCAACGCGTCGCCCTTTGTCTCGAAGTAGCCTCGCTGCACGAGAAGGTTGTCCAAACGTATCTTTTTCATGCAACACATCATAGACAACACTTATAAGTTTTCAAGTGTTTATCTGGGAATTCTTCAAAAAGTTTACTTGTTTTATCAACTTTGCATGTTTTTGATTCGCCTTCGACACAAAGCTTGCATGTCTCTGACCGTTCTTCGACACCGACCTTGCACGTTTCTTCCTGCAATTCGATTCGAGTCGTGAGCCCTTTATTGCACGCTTCTGGCAATGGGCCAATCCGCATCACGAAAACGTTCGCAACCCCTCGAAATGAGCCGACCCGCTCGCGGTCTATCGGCATAGTAATAAAGTTGACCATTTTGCGCGATGACATAAAGTCGGGTTTTATGTCATTAAGCAAAAAGGTCGATGACATAAAACCCGACTTTATGTCATCAAGCACGAAAACGGCCCGCCATCTATGTGGCGAGCCGCTCTTAAAGTTGACTATTTTGCTTGATGACAAAAA
>CADBQL010000452.1 GCA_902796815.1 uncultured Coriobacteriaceae bacterium
AAGGTGCTCGCCGATTTCTACGCGAGCCAGCCGAAAGAATGGGGTTTTCACAGCCAATGCAAGATGACGCTCATAGGCGACATCCGGGGTAAGAAGGTTATCGACATCGACTGCCGGCGCGGTAAGGGCGTCATCAAGCTGAGCGATTACGTTGGTCAGCGGGGGTTCGCGCTCGGCGTCGACCCGTCGCCCGAGTTCGTTGAGATCGGCCTGTCGTTCATGGATGAGGCGTGGCGCAGAAACGGGCTTATCGAGAACAACATGGACTATCGAGTCGGCTATCCCGAGAACCTTTCCGTGGCCGGTGTACGCGACGGTGAGTTTGATCTCGTGTTCGCCAACAGCAGCATCAACCTGGCCTACGATCCCGAGGCGGCGTTCAAGGAGTTCTTCCGTGTACTGCGCCCGGGTGGCGTGTTCATATATGACGGCGTCATCGCCGATGGGGAACGCGACGAGGAGGTAGTGCGTGCTGCGCGTGAGATCGGCAATTCCATCCAATCTGCCCTTTCGCGCAAAACGATCAACGAGCATTCCCGAGCCGCCGGATTCTTCGATCCGGAGTATTACGAGGAATACGAGGTGGCGCCATCCGTAGGCTTTAAGGACGATGAGGTCGTTCCCATTGTTGAGACTGACGAGCAGGTTACGTTTACCAAGACGACCGCGCGTATCGTCAAGCCGCGAGCGTGACGAAAAGCGGGCTTTTGCTGATTGGGGGCTATGTTCTAGAGGCGCGAATGAGTCATGCCCCAGGGGCGAAACTCATTTTGGGGCGCGGCCCGTGTGGCAATGAGTCATGCCCCAGGGGCGCGACTCATTGTGCTGGCCCGGCTGATTTGAGATGCGATTGATAGAGGAGAAAAATGGATTTCGGGACGTTCAAAGAATTGATGGATGCGGTGCCGGAGCGCGACCGCAAGGATTACGCGAAGCTTCGTCAGTATTGCTGCATCGGCGGCAACGTGTGGCCGCAATACGCGGCGCATCTGGAAAACGCATCGACGCTGCGAGAGTTCTTCGAGGCGATCTACGAAGACGATGCGTGCAAGTTCGACAACGCATGGGCGTATTGGGCGCGTATGCAGCATAAACGTTGGACGGAGCGCTTCGAGCCCAATCGGCTCATGCGTGATGTCATGTTTACCGCAAACGGTATCTTGTTCGAAAAAGATGGTCTTGAGCTCGTGGTATCGGTTCCTGTAAGCGGCAAGCGCAAACGTGCCGACGTGTATGTTTTTCCCGAAAGCGGGTTCAATGAAGCTGCTGCCGAACAGGTTGCGTCCATAAACGGACGCTTCACGTGCGCGGGTATGGGCTTCGATGGCACGTATGACATCTTCGTATCCGACCGTGCGCTCATTTTGGAGGAATGGGAGCTCGACAAGATGGGTTACCGCAAAAACGACAAACGTGCCAGCAAATCGAGCTGACATTAGCGTATCGTCCGGTCGGATGCGAGTTGAAACCGGTTTTTCTTAGTCAGAAGTGCGCGTTTTGTTGTGCGCGCGATGGGGGCGAAATGCCGGAGCGGAGCCCCTCCACATCGTCCGCTTCGTTTTCGCTCCCATCGCGCGCACAGGGCACAAATGAGGTGGGGCTGCGATTGAAGAGGGGCCTATCCTTCGATCGCAACCCCAACAAGTTGGCGATTCGCTGTTATGCAACGAACTTGAGCATGTTGGGTTTGCGCCCAGGAAGGCGCCTCGTTTTGGCCGCAAGATAGTATTTTCCCATCGGTCGTAAGCCGGCAGAACTGCCGCCCTGTCTTTTGGCTCGCTTTTCCTGTACAGTGGAAACGATGCAATCATGAAATTAGCCGTCGAACAAAAACGCCTGGGACCGCGCGCGTTTTTCGTGTGCGTGATGTGCGTCGAGCTCATACAGATTCTGGCCATCGACATGTACACGCCTGCATTACCGTCGATGCAGCAAGCGTTCGGCGTCTCGGCGCTCTACCTGAACAACACCGTGTTCTCGTTTTTGTTTGCCTCGACGATCGCGATGATTTTGGCGGGCCCGATTAGCGATCGGTTCGGGCGCAAGCCCGTGTTTTTGGGCGGTTGCGTTCTGTTTGCGGTGGGCTCTCTTTTGTGCTCTGTCGCGCCGAATGTGGAGGTGCTCGTCGTTGCGCGCGCAATCGAGGCGCTCGGCTGCGGCTCGTCGATGACGCTTTCGGCTGCTCTTATACAAGACGCGTACGAAGGCGATGACTTGACGCTTGCGATGACGCTTTTGCAATCGCTCGTTATCATCGGGCCCGTGCTCGCGCCGTTCTTGGGGTCGTTTGCCGTATCGAGCGTCGGATGGCGCGGCATTTTCTGGGGACTTACGGTTGGCGGCGGTATGACAATCGTGCTAGCCATGCTTGTGAGCGAAACCTATGACGCCGCCGCTAACGAGGGAAAACGCCTTATCGCAACGCTTGCTTCCATGTTCGGCGGTGCAAAGGCGCTGCTTTCCGACAAGAGTTTTACGGCGCTTGCGCTCTTCATCGGCGTGACGGGCGTTCCGTTTTTCGCCTTCATCGCCGTGTCGTCGTATATTCTGCTCGATGATTTCCACATGAGCTATCTTGGGTATAGCTTCATCTATGCGGGTGCGTGCTTGACGAACATGATTGCTCCGTTCGTGTATATGCGCTTGTCCAAGACATGGCGTACCATCCATATCATGAAGCTCGTCATCACCCTGATTGCCCTTGCGTTTGTGTTGCTATCGTTTGTGGGGACGCTTCATCCGGTGCTGCTGCTCGTGGCTTTTGCGCCCTATGCGCTTGCTGAAGGAATCGCGCGACCGGCGGCTTACCTCGTGCTTCTCGACCAGCCGCCAAGCGTCGTCGGCACGGCGTCGGCGATTGGGAATTTTTCATACGGTGTTATCACGGCGCTTGCCACGGTTGCGGCTGCGTTCGATTGGCCGACGTTCACGTTTGGCTTGTGCGTGCTGACGTTGGTTTCGGCTCTCGGGGCGTTTGCTTTATTTTTGCTTGGCCGAAATGG
>CADBQL010000453.1 GCA_902796815.1 uncultured Coriobacteriaceae bacterium
ATTCAAGAAGTAATTTCGACAATCGACCCGCTACCGGGAGCCCGCGAGTTCTTGGACAAGCTTCGCTCCGAAACGCAGGTCATCATCCTTTCGGACACGTTTGAGCAGTTCGCCCGTCCGCTTATAAAGAAACTTGGCTGGCCGACCCTTTTTTGCAACACGCTCGAAGTCGCCGAAGATGGCGAAATCATCGGCTACCACATGCGTTGTGAACAATCGAAGCTCACAACTGTAAAGGGCTTGCAATCGATAGGTTTCGAAACGATTGCAGCTGGTGACAGTCACAACGATTTGGGAATGATCCGCGCATCGAAGGTCGGTTTCCTTTTCAAGAGCACCGATGCGATCAAAGCCGAAAACCCCGACCTCGACGCATTCGAAGAATTCGACGATCTTCTCGCTGCCATAGAAGCACATCTATAAACGATACCGCGTTATTATAATTTACGGATTCATAGCAATCTCTGCTGGTAGAGCCCGTTGTCGAAGAACCCGAGCTTTCGGTAATATCCGCGCGTGCCAACAGCGCTGATGACATTGATGCGTTCGTAACCCGCTTCCCGTGCGAGAACACAGGCTCTCTCGACAAGCGCCCGGCCAAGGCCATGATGCTGTGCGACGACCGCATCGGACGATAGTTTTGCTGCAAATCCGTAAACGTGCACTTCGCGAATCATGGCTTCTCCAATGTTGACGGGCGCTTCTGAACCGAGGCGCTCAATCGCTTCGCGATTGGGGAGTGAAAGGCGCAGAAATCCAGCTATTTTACGTTCGGGAGTAATCCACTGGAGAAAATGCTCGGTCGAAACGCTCGTCTGATAGCAAACATCGTCAAGATCGAGTGTTTCCAAATCTATTTCCGACGTTGCAATTTCCCGAAATCGAATTTCGCGAACTTGGGACGCCCGTGACGCGAGATTAGAATCCACGATCTGTCGCAAATTCGTCTTTTTGTTTCCCACCATGATGTCTCGAGCCGAGATGTCCCTAATCATGCGCGAAATCCGCATGTATTCGGGCGTTGCAAGCATGTCGGAAACAAGGACGTCGACCAGCTCGTCTTCGCTATACGGCCTCCACGTACCGTCCCTGAAGTATTCCACGAGCGCTGTGCCGTCAACGAGCGCACAGGGGTAGAGTTTAGCCTCATCGGGCTTCAAAGCTTCATCGGAAATAAAGAGCTCGTAATCTCGTTTGTCCGATTCCGGCGTACTGCCATACAGATTGGTCATGAAGTGGGCGTGGGTTTTGAACCCGAACAGCCGACAGAGCTCGAAAGCCCGCCGGACCGATTTGAGATCACCCGCACGACCGTTTAGTTTGAGAATACGCTCGTCAATACTTTGCACGCCCATTTGCACCTTCGTGCATCCGAGGCGACGCAAGTCGCGCAAACACCCGCAGTCAAGCTGTGCGGGACGCGTTTCCACAACAAGACCTACGACGCGATGCGCACTTGACTCGTTAATCAAATGCGCTGCTTCAAGCTCTTCCCAGCTCTCTTTCTGGCTGATAGATACATGTGACCAGGCGCTATTGGCACCATAGAGCAACTCTATAGCCTCGTTGAAATCCAAATCTCCTCGAGAAACGCGCTTCTGTACTTCGCAACAAGCCTTTCTGAGTATCTCAGGTTCGCATTGTATTCCAAAACCCTCGTAGAACCCACGCCGCGCAGAGGCACGTTGCGCGCACAACTCGTCGGAGTCATTGAGTGCGGAGAATAATTCGTGTATAAACCATATACGATAAGACTCAGGATAATCGTTCCACGTACCCCCGAGTACTATGAGTTCAACTTTATCGGTAGCATGACCCATATTCTGAAGAGCATGCAATCGCGAGACGACCTGTAGATAGGGGTCAAAGAAATTTCGTTCGGCCCGCTGGCATGCCGGTTCGTCATGTAGATAGCTCTTGGGCATACGCACGTCATTTGGGCAGTAGATGCATGAGTTCGCGCATTTCCACGGCTTTGTTATGACCGTAATCGTCGCGACACCAGATGCAGTCCGGCGCGGTTTCATCTTAAGGGTTGCAATCATTCGCTCGTCGAGTACGTCATCGACGTTCCACAGGGCGAACTTGGATGGATCGTTTTCTTTAGCATCAAGGTAATATGCGAGGATATGTTTCTTGGCAAACAGTCTGCGTCCATCATGCGCACGTTTCGAATGCTGCCTTACGATGCGGTCGAGCGCTTTCGCATCGAGATGCTCACAGGTTTCTAGTGCTCGTAGTATGTCGTTGATTACGTCGTCCATGTCGCCTATTGTATCGTGATTTACAATGGGTGACATGGATATCTACCACGCACGAGCATTAAACGAAATCAATCGGAAGTTCTACGCCCAAAACGCCTCGTCGTTTTCGGCTACCAGGACTAAGGCTTGGCCAGGATGGGAACGCCTCATGGCGCATGTGGGCTTTCCGCAGGACGTACTCGACCTTGCGTGCGGGAACATGCGTTTCCAGCGATTCCTCAACGACACAATGCCGGAAAACTTGCCTCGATTTTATTGTGTCGATTCGTGCTCCGATCTCGTTGACGAGTCTTTTGATGCGCAATTCCAAGAACTCGACATCGTTAATGCCGTCTTGCAAAATGATAACCTCTCGGATCTTATTGAGGCACCTCCTTGCGATTTGGCCGTTTCGTTTGGCTTCTTGCATCATGTTCCCGGAATCGACGCCCGCAAGCGGGTGATTCAAGCACTCGTCGACAATGTCATGCCTGGCGGTTTAATCGGCGTATCCTTATGGCAATTCATGACCAGCAAGCGCTTGGCCTCAAAAGCCCGCAAGACAACCGAACGCGCACTCGTGAATCTCGACATAGAGCTTGACGAGGGGGACTATCTTCTTGGATGGCAAGACCAAACTGATACGCTGCGCTATTGTCATAGCTTTACTTCAGATGAAGCTGAAGAGCTTGCTCAAAGCGTAGGGGAGTCATGCGATCTTGTTGAGAGATTCGAAGCCGATGGGACCAATAACGCTTTGAACATATATCTCATTATGCGCAAGCGCTCGCAGCACGACACAGAGTATAATCAAATCACCATGTAGGGTGTTAGGAGCTGTTTTGAAGAACAACAGGGTATACATGCAAGTTGGCGCCGCCGACAAACGCGAGGATTTCCAGCTCTGGTATGCCGACGGCGATACGTTCGTCACGGTCAAAAAGAAAGACTGGAACAACGAGAAAGACCGTGTTGCCATTTACAACCGGTTCGGCGGCGAGATGGCTCGCATAAAAACAGATCCTAAAGGCATCACGTATCACGTCGGTGTCGAACGTTACGAATACGAACTGCACACCTATACGATATTTGAGCATTACTTCTTCAAGGGCATGCTCTGGGAGATTGAAGGCGGCTTACCTGACAAGCAGCTCGACCTGCGCAACACTGGCACAGGAAAACTCGATGCGCGCATAAGTACGGTAAAGTTCAAGGACAAGGGAACCTGCTACGAAATCAAGGTCAAGGATGTCTCGAAGCTCAGGATCGCAGCATGCTGCGTCATCGCCATCGCACTAAAAGAAAGCTACAAGGGCCTTAGTGAAGGCGAACCGCAAGAGGACCAGAAGTTCTGGCAAAAATGGCGCAAATTGGTTTTTGACAGCAAGGGCGTTTCGTACGAGGAGATTCAAGCCCGGAAGGCTTCTGAAGAAGAATAGGCTTCATATTCGGCAAACCATTTTTGCAATAGCGCATTCATTCAAGCGGACCTGTGCTTTATCACATCCGCTTCACGCTATTCAATTTCGCCCTTTTTCCAGGCGTCGAGCGTTTCGCGTGATATGCCTGTTGATTGGCGATACCCGTCGATTTTGTTTTTCTTACGGGAAGCGTGCATGAGCTTGATGCCCGAAAGGCCCGCGAACACCATTGCCGTGATGTAGAGCATGGCACGCAAGACCGTGTTGTTCATATCGATAACGCCTAGCTGGTACGTGAGCGTATTGTAAACGATGATTATCAGCGCCATGACCGCGATAGCGCCCACTCCGATTGCCAGATCACGCTTGCGCTCTTCTGTGAGCTTGTCGATCTCTCGCAACGCGCTTCTCTGCTTCTTCGTTATCTTTGTCACAAGCGTGCTCCTGACTCATTGCGTTTTCGTTGCGTTAGTATACCAGTAAAAAGGAAAGCCCCCAAACGGGGGCTTTCCTCATTCAAATCAAGATTCAAACATGATTCGAATCGAACTCGCGTTTGACACTAGTCCTTCTTCATGGCCTGCGGGCCAGCAAAGATGAAGAAGAAGGCGAACGGGAGCAGCATGCCGATTGCCATGAGCGGCAGAGCCAGCGGCGTCTTCGAGAACGGCAGCGGCGTGCCATCCGGAGCAGAGCCGAACAGGCCGGCCGGGAGCAGCGGGAAGACGATGCACAGGATTGCCAGCAGCGCAACGATGACCATCATGATCATGAACTTGCTTGTGCCGGTATCGCCGTCATCACCAGAGGCCTCAGCAGCCAACTGGTCCATGGTCTTGCCGCCAGTCTCACGCACGAACAGGAGCGTGCAGATGAAGCCGAGGGCAAACGGAATGCACAGCGTAAGCACTACCATCGACCAGTCGGGGATGATCTCCTTGAACTGGCCAGCAGCGGTCAGACCGTCAACAAACGTCTGAGATGCGCCGGCGACAGCAGGGTCGGCAGACTTGATACCCATATCGCCGAGAGCCGGGTTGGCCATCGTCATAGCGGTTGCAAAAGCACCAAGTACGATGGACGAACCAGAACCACCGAAACGTGCGAACGCCTGGCACCAGGCAACGCCGGTGTTACGAATCGCAGTCGGGTAGGACTCGGGCATCAGCGGCTGAACGGCGGTAATCGCGTAGTTCAGGCAGAAGCCGAAGACGAGCATCAAGATCGTGTAGATGACGAGCTTGGACTGCGTCGGGTCCCAAACGATGAACACGGAGCACAGGACGATTGCGATGACGCAAGCAATCCACGATGCTGCCAGGTTCTTCTTACGGCCGATACGGTCAGAAACGAAACCGACGGAGACGTTCGACAGAATAGCCGCGAAGTTGTTCCACGTTTGGAGGTTAATCGACTGAGCCTTGGTGTAACCCATGTTCTGGAACCACGTGGGAATCCAGGCGTTCATGCCGTACACGCAGAACTGGCCTACGAAGTAGGTGCACCAAATTGCTGCGGTAGCGACGATGAACTTCTTGGAGAACAGAACGTTCGGACCAACGTTTGCCGGTTTGGGCGGAACGATGAGCAGGTTCGGATCGCGCTCTGTCACGGTGGAGTGATGCTTGGCTTCGATCTGAGCCAAAGCCTCGACGGCCTTCTCCTTCTGGCCGCTGTTCGCGTACCAGTGCGGAGTCTCGTGCATTGCGAAGACGAGAATGATGCCGTAGATGATCGGCAGTGCACCGATCAGGTAGCAAAGACGCCAGTTGGCGACATTGCCGAACTTGTCCATCGTGAAGTCGCCGAGGATGGGATCAGGCGTGGCGCAGATCGGGTTACCGATCAGACCGGCGAGCACCCAGCCAGCGACCATGAATGCCATGCCGAAGGTCACGAACACGCCGCGGTGCTGGGACGGGATGGTCTCAGAGAAGCAGGTGGTGACGATCGGGATGCAGGAACCTACGCCGAAGCCGGCGATGAGGCGCCATACGGCGAAGAAGCCGAGGTCGTTCGAGAACGCCTGCGGCAGCGTGAACAGACCGTAGAAGATAACAGCGATGATGAGCATCTTCTTACGGCCGATGCGGTCGGACATTGCGCCGCCCACGGCGCCGCCGAGAACCATGCCGAGCAGGCCCCACGTCGTCAGCGAGCCCATCTGGGCCGAGTTGA
>CADBQL010000454.1 GCA_902796815.1 uncultured Coriobacteriaceae bacterium
ATTGGCGTCGTGTGGACGTTATGGCTCCTTCCGCTCTCTATGCGCCTCGTCGAGCAGATTCCGCAAAACGTCCGGAGACCACTTACGGCCATGGCCTTAGTGTTCATCATTGCTGATTCGGCGCTCACGTTGGCCTGCCTCGATTCCTGGTTCTGGCGCACCGCCGGCTACCCGATTGAAGGCCCGCTCCAGCAGTTCTGCGCCACCTTTTTTGGTGATGACATCATGAGCAAACGCTTTGAGACAATGAGCATGTGGACGGTGTTGGCCAGTCGATAAGGCAATTCGAGGCGCTCGAGCGCTGCTTCGTATACCTGGCTCAACATTACGATGTGTCACTCCGTTGCAGTTCGCTGTGTCAGCGGGATTCCAAAGCGAAACCCCAGGTGAGGGCGCGACATCGGCGATTCCGCAGACACAAGCTTAATCATTCTAAAGATACGAGGACAAGCCGATGCGCGTTTTCACCTGGGGTTTCGCGGGACGTGTGGGCCTCTGTGAATGGTGGTGTCGCCCCAAGATATCGGGCTTGGCTAGCAACAAAAATGAATGAGCGTGTCCCAGGCGCGGTACACTGAATCAAGTTTTAGTCGAGTAGTATGCCATGTCATGAGAACGATTTGATGATGACAGGGATATGCGGCTTTAGTATTGGGGGAGGCTGTCCGAAAATAGCCCAAAAGGGATACTTTCGGACAGCATTGGGAAGGGGAGTGGATCTTATGGCTGACGGATTGTGGGTACTCAATGATGACGGGAGCTTCGAGTTGCAGGAGCCCTATAAAACCCAGCTGGCGGAAGCGCAAGTTGCATCGGCAAGAGCTTGGACGGCGGCGCTCGTCGAATATCTCGAACCCCGTTGCCCTTACACGGCGCAGGAACTTACGGACGAGTTGATCAAGCGCAACGAAGAGCGAGATGATGCGAAAGTCCCCCTGTTCGAGGAGTTCGTTTTAGAGGCTTTGTCTGGTGACCTTTGATATCGCGCATTGACAGGGCGCGGCTGTCGTGGTGATACGGCCCTTCCCGTCATGCCTTCCTGACGGGATGCCTCACGACGGTTTTCATTTTTGCGGGGTCGGCCTTGCGCGGATCCGATAGATAGATTTCGTGGTGTCGACGCACGTCAGAGAAGTCTGGAACATAGCCCTGGGATTCCGCAAACTCGTGCATGGCTGCAACCGTTGCAGGCTCGTCGTCGTACGGTCCGATGTGCATGCACTGGACGCACAGTCCCTCGTCAATCTCGAGCAGCTGTACGGGCGAAAAGTCAAGTCTCTTTTTGGCTGTTGCGCTTTCGATTGCCCAAGCGAATTCAGCGTTGGTGACGAATTCGGGCACGCGGATAGCGGACACCCAGTTGAAGGATGACTTATCGGAATAGTCGACGCCGTTTACGCCAGGCTGCCACCAGAAGCCTTCGAGCGGTGGCACCACGTACTCGAAAAATCCCGGTATAGCGTGGTCGGTTTTATAGCTCATCTTGAGTGTGTAAGCGATGCCGTAGAGCAGCTCTAGCGCTTTCTTGTACGCGCCGTCCTCCGCGTTGGGGTCGCCTGTGCCCTCGACGGCGAGGAATCGCATGAGCGGCACCTCGACGATGGAGGGTTTCGTCTTGGGCTGGTATAGGTCTCGGTATTCCTTCTTGAAGTCGAAAGCCATTGGCTGTCCTTTCGTGCACGTGAGCCGTTTTGCTCTGGGCGTTATGAGCCAGGACGCTCCTAACGTGTGAGGCCAATTTGCAGGAAGTTCTTGTTGTGGGAAAAGCCAACGCTGTTATAAAGCGGCACTCCCGCATCCGATGCGGTTACCTGCACGACGCCACATCCGCATGCTTTCGCATCGTCCAACAAGCGGCAGAGGAGGTCGCGCGCAATTCCCTGGCGGCGGTATTCCGGTAGGGTGAACATGCTGGAGATGAGCCCGATCTTGCCCGTTGGGCATCCGAAATACGGCGGCTTTTCCACAATCGAAAGCCCGCTTGTCGCCACGATGCGCTCTCCGTCGATGGCAATCCAAGAGACGAAAGAGTCGTCTGCGAAATGGCGGGCGTAATGGTCGATAAGCGCAGGGCGCAGATCGAAAGACTCCTGAGCTCCCTCTTCGAGGAGCTGGCCAATCCTAAGTGTGGCTAGCTTTTCGGCATCGTCGAACCCGGCTATGCGAATCGCAAGGCTCGTCGCGTGGCCAAGGCGATAAACCATGAGCCATTCGGTCTCGTCCGCCCCATTGCCGATGATGCGGAAGCCCAGGCGCTCGTAAAGGCGTAGCGCCGGGTTTTCCTTCTGCACGGAAAGTGAGGAGCGGACGTAGCCAGCGTCTCCGAGCTCCTCGAGCATCTGCTTTATCATCGCACTTCCGATACCCTGGCCCCGATATGGCCGGAGCAGCGATATCGAAAACGATGGCGTTTCGTCGTCGATGTGCCCGTACTCGTCGGTCGTGCGCACCCAGCACGCGCCGACCACCTGGTTGTCGACCTCTGCCACTAGGGCGCGGTCATCGGGGCGTTCGCCAAATCCGAGGTAGGCGGCGCGACACTTCGGATCGCTGGTGACGATGCTGCGCGGAACATCGCCCTCGAAACCCTCTGGTACGTAAATCGCCTCGTAGAGAAAGTCTTCGAGCAGTGGGTGCTCGCATTCCCTCATATGTCTGATCGTTACATCCATGCGATGAATTATATGTTATCGAAGCAACGTCCCGGTCGGCTCCGCTTCGCCTGTAGGCAAGTTACAAATCTATCTCCTCGCCAGGCTGCACAATCATTGCGTTGGGAGCGTTGAAGGCGTGCGCAGCCTCGACATCGAATGTATTTCCCGAATCGGCAGGGGAGTTGTGATAAGGGATGTTGTGGGTCGCGCCAACCATGGCAGCAGCGGCAGCGGCTTCCTCGTTTCCCATGTTGTACACGCCGTCGGCGCACCAGAACGCGTAATCGATGCCCATGTCAGCGAGGACGCCGTTGCGCATATCGTCGGTTGTGGAAGTGTCGCCAGACAAGTACACCTTTTTCCCGTCGGTTAGCTCGATGACGTAGCCGACGCACTCGGTGACGTCGTGATTATCGTTGAAGCCAGCCTGCACGGGCGTGACCTTCGCGAAACCGAGGTCGATTGCCGAGTGTTCGCCTTCTGCCAAAGCCTCGACCTGGGTGATTACGCGACAATCGGCGTTGCGGTTCGCGATTCGTTCAAGCCCGTTGTGGTCGTAATGGCCATGCGTGATCAGGATGAGATCGGCTGCAAGGTCGTACCATTCGTCTTCGCCTGCATACGGGTCGATGTAGATTACCTTGCCCTCAGGCGTGACGATGCGCACTGAGGCATGCCCTTGGTACAGGATGGACGGCTTTGCCGAGGAACTATCTTGCGAAGACGGCTCTTCGGTCGCTTCCGATGACGGGGCGGTTGCGGCAGCCGTAGAGCTCGGCTCCATCGATGCACCTGGCTCGGTTGCTGCAGATCCAGATGAGGTTGACGCAGAGGCGCCAGGCTGCGAAGCGCATGCGGCCAGGGTGAGCAACGCGCATGCAATTAGGAATACCGTTGAGACGAGGGTGAGCGTTTTCCTTGTGAATATCATGCGAACTCCTTCCCGCTATCAAGCGTTAGTTGCTGCCGCGCCGCTATTGCGCTGCTCCGTACGTAGGGAGCATCCTTTTCGAAAGAGCCAATATGCACTGTAGAAGAGGTTGCTCTGCGAACGACAGACTCTTCAGCGCTCGGTGCTTTCAACGGTTTTCGACGGTTTTGACGTTTCTCACGCGATTATAACCTTTATGCATCAGAGCACTATGGGACAGTGGCGTGCTCCCTTGTTCGTTAGATTCCCGCGAATGATGCGCCCTCGGACTTATTCAACGGGAAGAATGTGAGCATTGCTATCATCGGAACAGCGGCGACAGATTATTCGGTATCCTATATAAGACGCTTCTTGGCAACGGATCAAGTGGCATCGGAACAAGCGAGAGAGGAATGGCTATGACCAAGACCAACCGGTATGCGGGAACTCAATCCGAGAAGAACCTTTGGGAAGCATTCGCGGGCGAATCGCAGGCGCGCAACAAGTACACCTACTTCGCCTCGATTGCGCAGAGGGAAGGTTTCGAGCAGATTGCCGACCTGTTTCTGAAGACGGCCGAGAACGAGCGCGTGCACGCGTGGGTGTGGTTCAATGAGCTGGCTGGGTTGGGCACTACGCCCGAGAACCTCCTTGCTGCCGCCGAGGGCGAGAACTACGAGTGGACCGATATGTACGAGGGCTTCGCGAAGACAGCGGAGGAAGAGGGATTTCCTGAGCTAGCAGAGAAGTTCCGCAACGTGGGCGCCGTCGAAAAACGCCATGAGGAGCGTTACCGCGCCCTGCTGCGTAACGTCGAAATGCAGGAAGTCTTCAAGCGCAGCGAGGTAAAGGTGTGGGAGTGCCGCGCATGTGGCCACATCGTCGTGGGCACCGAGCCTCCCGAGGAGTGCCCCGTCTGCCAAAGCCCCAAGGGCTGGTTCGAGGTCCAAGTCGATTATCTCGGTTAAGGATTAATACACATAGATGGCATGTCTCGTACACTCTCGCGTTCTCTGTTCAGCTCGACAGAATTTGCTACAAAAGGGCAATGACAGTGCGTGTTTTGCCAACGATTAATCAGCTTGCAGCTTTGGAAAGAAGGATGTATGGCTGACATCAAAAATAATTCCCGCAATGCCCGCACGACGAGCAGCATCAAGCGCGCGCTTCTCGATTTGCTGAACCGCAAGTCGCTCGATGCGGTAACCATGTCTGAACTCGCGCGAGAAGCCCAGGTCAGCCGTAGTACGCTTTACCAGCATTACGGTAATGTTCACGAGGTCTACGCCGACGTTGTGTCTGATTTCGACGAGCGGGTGGCGCCGGTAATGAGCCAGCTCGAATGCTATGAGGGGATAGAGCCCGAGGGAACGCTCCCGTTTTGTACGTTGCTTCGCACCTCTGATATGTATGAGCGTGCGATAGAGGATCCGCGCTTTCTCGACACGCTCATCGGGGAAGGTGCGATTCTGCAGAAGCACTCGTTGTACCAATCGCTTGTCGCGTCTGGATATACTCCTGCAGTTGCCTCGGTGCTCTCGGTATTCCAGGTCAATGGATGTTTTAGGGCTGCTCGCATGCCCGGTCTCGACGAGGCCACGTGGCGTGAAGCGCGCGAGGCGATCGACGTGTTCATATGCGGCGGCCTCGATGCGTGCAGGCGGAAAAAGCTCAACACTACAAAAGCCGGACAACCACGTGCATCGAGGTACGGTGAGTAGCACTATCGATGGGATGCATCAAAATGCGACCAAAGGGGGTCTCTCCTTTGGTCGCATACTGTTGAGCTATCAGTTAAAGGGCACCGACTTTTTGTTAGTGATAGCCCCCATCAGGGGCTATCGCGCGGTAGAAAAGGGTGCATTTGAAGCAGACGGCAAGGACGGGTCGTGAGGGTTAACGCGTGTGCGTTCAACCACAATCGAAATCCTGTGACCAAATTTCCTTGTAAAGCGGTCATCGACTGAACTACAATATAGAGGATCCGTTTTCCCATGGGTAACGAAATGATGGGATGGCAATGTGTTCAATTGCGTATAAGATACGACGGATCGGGTGAAAGGGAGTAGAAATGAAGCAGAGCACCTTACTAGTATTGATTGCAGCGCTCGCGTTGTCCTTCGCGCTGGCGGGATGCGGCTCGTCGACCGCAGCGAGCAGTAGCGCATCTTCGGATCAGATGGTAGTCGTCTCGGAGCCGAGCGTTTCGGCATCAGCGGCCAGCGAAACGGCGTCGGCGCTTTCGAGCAGTTCCTCGGAGAAATCGGTTGAAGCGCAGGATAGCAGCAAGGCTGACGATCAGAAGGGGAGCCTGCCTACGAACGCTAGGGACTATGTCGAGGCTCTTGTTTGGCAGAACGGCTTAGGCGAGCTCGTAACTTATAAGCAGTATAAGGATGATGACGGAGACTGGATTCTCGAAGTTGTGACGCGTGGTGCGGACGGCAAGGAATACACGTCACTTATTGGCGCAGACGGTACTGTCTTGGAAAACGGTTACGAAAAGGCTCATCCCGCCACTGAGGCGAATAATGATGCGGATGCCGACGCCGCTGACGACGCAGAAGTAAACGACGCAGAAGCCGACGGCACTGACGACGCAGAAGCTGACGACGGGAATGATGCTGCAGCTGGAACTGACGACGATGCCGACTCTGATGACGATTCTGATGTCAAGCCCTATTCCAACAAGGAAGCCAAGCAGGCTGTCGAGGACTATGATCTGGGTACGTATATGTACTCGCAGGAGGTCCAGGGTTCAGACG
>CADBQL010000455.1 GCA_902796815.1 uncultured Coriobacteriaceae bacterium
AAGCACGGCGCAGGCTGCGAGCCCAATGCAGATGAAGCTTTCCGTTGGTACGTGCGAGCATCCGAGCTCATGAAGCACGAACGCCCTGTCATTTTGGGCAGCGTGGCACTTCGGCTGGGCGAATGCTACGAGGAAGCCATCGGCACCCCCGTCAGATTCGACCAAGCACTCGTATGGTACAAAAAAGCCGTCGAATGCCTGGAGATAGCGGTAAACACAGGCGAGACCTGGTACGCTAAAGCGCTCGCAAGCGCACAAGCAGGCGTGAAACGCTGCCAACAAGAGACGATGCTGTAGCCGAGAACGGTTTTGGCGAATGGAGCGGAGCGGATTCGTCAAGCATTATTTCATCGGATGGCTGAATGAGCCGCTGGATGTTCCCGGCTCATTTCCTAGCTCTATGTAAAACCAGGATTGACATCTCTCAGATCAAACAGCGGCTTCAGCACGCAATTTCTGCTGCTGCTCCACATTCTTACTGGTCAAGGCGTCGATCAACCAGCAGCTGCTCTTGGCACCACAAGCCAGTCCAACTGGAAACGTACCCCTTATCAGGAAAATGTCAATCCTGGTTTAACATAGAGGACCCAAGCAGCCTCGGCAGGTCGGGGGTCCGCATCGGTTCGGCCCATACTGCTGCGGCAAATCGGGAGTTCGTCTAAAAAAGCGCACTTGCGCGAAGGCGCGCGTCATTAGTGTACATATTTTTCGAAACGCTCTGTATTTGCCCAGGTCGCGTTTCGCCATCTTGAAAATATGTACACTATTCGCATAAGCGGCAGAGCAAGAACGTTTATTTGGACAGCCTCTCGGGGGGCGCTGGTGCGGGAGGCGCGATGGGCGCACGACCCGTCCCCTGCTCATCGTGTCCTTTGTCGGACAAAAACGATCCAAGAGGAGCGCAGCCAGATTCTTCGACTAAAATACGTCCGTACGGATTTGAATTCACACACAAAAAGGAGTAACAGTGGACCGTGACACGCTTTTGGACCTGGAACACTTAAACCAGCTGTCTTTGACTCCCCAAGAGCAAGACGAAATGCTGGCCTTCTTCGCCGCGCGCGAAGCGGACTGGGAGACGTTGGCTCAAATTGACACCGCAAACGTTGAACGCATGGTTCACGTGCAGCCTATGGTAAACGTACTGCGAGATGACGTGGCTGCACAGCCGTTCTCGCGCGATGACCTGCTGGCTCAAGCGCCGGAATCCATGGACGGATACTGGCAAGTGCCTCAAATCATGCAGTAAGGAGGGCGCTATGAGCCAAAACACTCTGTTCATTGCCGAGAATCCATGCGAAAAAGCCGCAGCGGATCAGCTCACCATCGGCCTTGACGATCTTATCCTAACCCAAGACATGCCCACCTCTGCCGGATCGAAGATGCTGGCCGAGTTCAAAAGCCTGTTCGCTGCCCGAGTTGACGAGCGTTTGCGGGAAGCCGGCCATCATATCGCCGGCAAGGTGAACATCGGCGAATTCGGCTTCGACTTCCTTGGCGAAACCTCCTATTTCGGTCCCGTGGTCGATGCGGACGAAAACCTCACCACCGCCGCATCCAAATTGCTTGCAGATTCGGCCGTGGACGCCATCGTGGGGCTGGATGTGAACGGCACCCAAGCCCGCGCAGCCGCACTTTCCGGCCAAGTTCATCTGAAGCCCACGTATGGCTGCGTTTCCCGATTCGGCACCATAGCGGTGGCCTGCTCAGGCGAAACCGTTGACATCACCGCTCGTTCGACAGATGCCGTTCAGCAGGTCCTCGACGTCCTGGCTGGCCACGACGACTCGGATGGCACGTCTCTTCCCGCAGCCGAATGCGCGCGCATTACCTCTAACGGGCTTGCGGAAGGCGTTGCTGCAGGTGGAGCCTTCGCCTCACCCATCACGCGCGTGAAGGTAGCGCGTGGTCTGATGGATACTGCCGATGCAGATACCAAGCAGCTCGTGGAGAAAGCTATCAGCGCCCTGAGCGCGCAGGGCGTTACCGTTTCGGACACCGCGCCGGAAACCGATGAGCTTTTCGCCGTCGGCAACCTGGCCTGGAACATCCTCATGTGCGCGGAACTCTGCAACAACGTGAACCGCTTCGAGGGCATGAAGTACGGCTACCATACGCAGAAATACACGACTATCGGCGAGCTTTACACCAAATCCCGCACGGAAGCTTTCGGCGCCCTCACCAAGACCGCCATCCTTTACGGGTCCGAAGTGCTTGCCACGGACAACTACGATCGCTGCTATGACAAGGCCTTGCGCATCCGCCGTCTTATTTC
>CADBQL010000456.1 GCA_902796815.1 uncultured Coriobacteriaceae bacterium
AGCATCCACGCCATCATTTCGGAAGGATTGGAGACCATGTTACCGAACGCCGCGGCCGTTGTGTCAGCTACGGCTCCGTCGAACATTCCCGAAGCCATCTTGGGGATATACGACAGCATCCAGCCGCAGATGGTCGTGTAGAACATGAGAAGCAGCATCGAGCCGGCGTAACCCCACCAGCCGAACCACTTGAAGCTTTTCTTGGAGGGCAGCACGTCGAACGAGCGCGCTGTCGAGCGCTGGGAGGCGCGACCCACGGCGAATTCCATGACCATGACGGGCAAGCCCAGGATGACTAGGAATATCAAGTACAGGATGATAAACGCGGCTCCGCCGTATTGCCCGGTGATGTAGGGAAACCGCCAGACGTTTCCCAGGCCGATCGCACAGCCCGCTGCCACGAAGATAAATCCGATTCGGGATTTGAAATGCTCGCGCGTTTCCTCTGCCAAACCATGCTCCTTACTCCAAACCGATAGCCGAATGAGTTTAGCATATGAGTAAGGTGGGGGACAGGTTGGCGTCCTTCGGGTCGCGGTCCTGCTTCGCGTGGACGGGACGTGGTGCAGGCTGGCATGACGTGGTCGCTGCCCGCACTCCGCGCGGATGGATCGGGACAGGTCGATGTCTTGTGGGTCGTTGCTCCGCTGCGCACGGACGGGACGTGGTGCAGGCTGGCGTTACGTGGGTCGCTGCCCGCACCGCATGGAAACACGTTCTGCTTTGCGCTCATTTCCATGCGTTATCTTTCGGCGCGGGACGAGGACCTGACCCTCGGCTCTTTTGAACGGGACAAGGGTCTAACCCTCGTCCCATGACCCTCGTCCCATGACCCTCGTCCCATGACCCTCGTCCCATGACCCTCGTCTCATCTGCAGGGCTATGCGATAATGGTGCATCATGAGCAGGCTGGATCCAAGGGCATACAAGGCCGTTTTGGCCGTGAAGCGTGCATACCGGTTTGACATCGGTACGTTTCTTATGCGTTTGTTTCAGTATACGACCACTATCGGTACCATCACCATGCTCACGCTCGCTGGGGCTTCGGCTTTTGAGGCCACCACGGTATCGTCGGTGCTGGCGGGGGCGACGTTCGCGGTCGCTCCGCAGGTTTCGCGCCAAATTGACAGACGGGGTCAGGATGCCGTCGTACCCTTTGCCACCGTCGTCGGCTTGTCCGGATTCGTGCTCATGGCGTGTGTTGTCCAGCTCGGGCTTCCGTTCTGGTTGAACTATGCAGGCGCCTTGCTGGGGAGCTTTCTGCCGAGCGCGCCGGCGCTGGCGCGTGCGCGATGGGCGTTCTTGGTCGAAACCCGCTGCCTTGGGGAATCTACCCCGATGCTCAAGTCCACTTATGCATTCGAGGGCATACTCGAGGACATTGCTTTTATGGTGGGCCCCGCCGCCTCCATTGCCATTGCGGCAGCGACGGTGCCCATTGGCGGCATGGCGGTTGGCGTGGTGGTTTACGCTTTAGGCGCGGTTGTGCTCATGTCCTCGAAAGATACTGCGCCCGATAAGGCATACATCGCCGAACGCTCAGAGCGTGTCAACTCGGGGAAGCGCAGTGCGCTTCTGGCGTATCCGATGGTGTTCGTCTTGTTTGTCGTCATGGTGCTCGTGGGTTGTATTTATGGCGCTTTCGACACTTCGGCCATCAGCTATTCCGAATCGATTGGTGTCCCGGTGCTCGCAAGTGCCGTATTTGCCATTGAGTCGGTGTTCTCGGTGGTAATGAGCACGCTCTTTGGCATGGTGAGATTACCTGGGTCGATTGGCCGCCAGTTCGTCGTATTCACTGCCTTATTTGGTTTGATGTACTCGCTGCTCGCATTTGTAGGATCGCCTATGAGTTTTGTCGCCATCGCATGCATAGCGGGCTTGAGCTACGCTCCGCTGCTCATCACGGCAAATGTTGTTTGCGAGAGCGCTGTGCCTGAAGAGAACCTGACTGAAGCCATGTCGTGGATGAACTCGGGGGTGAGTGTGGGGATGGTCGTAGGTCCGGTTTCGGCAGGAGCTCTCATAGATGCAATGGCTCCTCTCGCTGGCTTTGATCTCTGCACCGCATTCTCGTTAGCGCTGGTGGCGGTGGCGTTTCTGACGATTCCCATCGTGCGCAAGGGTCTTCATAGGTGACGTCGCAGGGCCCTATAGCTCGCTTCCTCAGCGTTCGATCCTGCAGAGTCATCTGCCCTTTTCCTGGCAGATCGCTTTAACTCGGTAGTGCGATTGGGCGTTTTAATGGCGTTTCCGATACGTATTTTCGCAAATTTGCCTGCGAATTGACAAAATATTAGTTTTTAGAGACATCATTTCAATGAGGATAATATAAAACCCCAGGTGAATTTGATTGCTAATCTTCTTGAATTCTGGTTGATAGTTCTGTTGCGGCATTTTGCCTGGCTGCGGAGTTTGAGAAATGTCCCTTATGTCTCAAAAGATTTAAAAATTGTCATTTCAGATGGCAAACCGTGAAAATGCACTTAGAATATCGATGCAATGAAGCAGGTTTTGCTAATCGATTCGATGCGGCATGAGATTGTTTGCATGCTGGTGGCTGATGATGCAAACACTGTCATGTAATGGAGAGAGAAAGTCGGAGGGTCAAGATGACGTCATCGTTGTTCGTGTCCCACGATTCTGCGCTCACTTATTGGCGGACAAATCCTCCTTGGTATGTTTTGGAAGGTGGCGACAGGGATATCCGATCCCTGCGGAAATGCGCTCGTACCGTCGAAGATTTCCAATCGTTCAGCATTCCGGAATCGGAGTTTGGGTCAAGGCCCATCGATATCATGGTTCCAGCCTCAAGCCCGCCTCGATGCCCCAACTCCTTTAAGCCGCATAAACAGTCTCTTCAGTTGCCTCATCATTCGCTCTATCCGCTTTGGGATGGAGTCTTCGTTGCATCGCCCGAGCTGTGCTTCGTTCAGAAGTGCGGATCGCTTTCGTTTATCGAGGCTCTTGAGCTTGGGATGGAGTTTTGTGGGACATACGCCTTGAGGCCTGGTAGTGTTGAAGGCATGGCAAGGCGCGACTACGCGCTGATAGACGATGTGGCGTTTCGTCGCCATGCTGAATCCTGGCATGGCCTTAAGGGCATTGCGCTTGCGCGGAAAGTGTCAAGATTCCTGGCCAGCGGTTCGGCTTCTCCGACGGAAACGAAGCTCTACCTGCTTCTCTGCTTGCCTTTGCAATACGGCGGATACAACTTGGGCCATCCCGAGCTTAATCCCAAATTTGACTTGAGCTCTGAGGAAATGGCTATCCTTCGCGCTACTAACGTTAAGCCAGACCTCCTATGGCGCCATGAAAAACTTGTCGTCGAATACGACGGACGCCAGCATGAAGAGCAAGGGCAGTCTAATTATGATGCTATGCGCAAAACCATACTCGAAGGGAGGGGCTATACGGTTCGTCAGGTCAAGCGTCAGCAGTTGTACAATCCGCTGGCGTTCAACAAATTCGCCCGTTCGGTGGGATCGTTTCTTGGCGTGCGACAGCGCCCGGTTACGCCGAAGCATCGGGTTGCGCGGGAGAAATTACGTTCAGTGTTGTTGGGGGAATGACGCACATGGGAACATCCATCATAAGCTTTGAGCACGCCCGCGCGCATGCGGGCGATCATATGGTTCGCGGCACGGCGGCCTTTGGCATGGTGCGCGCGTTCGCCATCACTGCCCGCTCAACCGTAC
>CADBQL010000457.1 GCA_902796815.1 uncultured Coriobacteriaceae bacterium
CCGTCGTGGATGTGCACACGATTAAGGACATCGCGCGGGCGTTCGAGACCGATGCGCGCAAGCCCATGGGAAAAACCATCATGGAATGGCACATGTAGCAGGGCGGACAAGACGTTATGGCGCATGATGCACGAGCACAAAGGGCTACCTCGGAGGCGCGCTCGTTCAAGCTGGAGCACGTGCCGCTCGAATTGCTGCATGACCATCCGGATAACGATTACTCGATGGAGCGCGAAGCCCTTGACGAGCTGCGCGAATCCATACGGCGCGACGGCCTAGCCCAGCCTCCTCTCGTGCGCGAGTGCGATGGGGGTTACCAAATCATCTCGGGGCATAGACGCGTGGCTTGCTATCGCGAGCTTGCAAAGGAAGATCCGCAGGCCTATGCGACGATGCCCGTTAACGTTCTCGCGGATTGCGATGACGAGCGTGCCCTCATCCTGCTCGACGTGACAAACCTCATGGTGCGTCATCTTTCGGTCATGGAACGCGCGCGGCGCTACGAGCGGTTGTGGAATACCGTGCCCGCCTTGCGCAAGAAGCGGCCCGAGCTCAAGGGCGTGAGGACGAGCCAGATTATCGCCGACATCGTCACGCGCGAAACAGGGCAGTCGGTGTCGCGCGCGACGATCGACAGGGCTTTGGCGGCTGGTAAGCGCGCGCAGGAGGTTGGAGCCCTGGTCGGAATGCACGCAGATGAGCTCATCGCGCCGTGGGCGCAAGAGCTCACCGAGCGCGAGGGGTTTTCGCCCGATGTCGTCAAAGAGCTCGCCTCGCGCGATGAGACGGTTCAACGCAGGCTGCTCGCCGACTACCAGCGCGATGGGCTTTCGCCCAAGCAGTTCGAGCGGATGATCTCATACGAGGCGCCTAAGACCGATGTCGATATCGAGCATGCATTGGACCAGGTCATCAGAACGCTGCGCGATGTTTCGGCGTGGCGTAAGAAATACGGGGCTGCGGTGGATACGTATCGCGTAGAGCACATCCGCACGCAGCTCGATAAGCTCACGAACGGAGAGCGGGGGTCTCTATGAAGCTTCCAAAGTGTCTAAAACCGGGCGGTTGGGCGCGCGAAGGTGCACGCGACCTCATGAAAGATGCCGTGATGGGCCATGAGCTTCCGGCTCTCTACCGCCGCGCTTGCGAGCAAACCGAGCTCGATGAACGGCGCGTCTTGTTCGTCAACGGCAAGCTCGATGACGTTCCTGACGCGTTTTGGCTCATCATGCCTTATTTGGAAAAGGTTTGCGGCATGGATGTGCGCTTCATTGGGCTTAACCAGGCCAAGACGAGTTTCGGAGCCTACCATGCGCGGTGTCGCGAGCTCGTGCGCGAAATCGCAAGCGCACGCTATGTGGTCTTGGAAGACGCATCCGATGTCGTAAGCTGCCTGCCGCTTAGGCCTCAGACGAAGGTAGTGCAGTTGTGGCATGCGTGCGGTGCGTTCAAGAAATGGGGCCTAAGCACGGCAGCCAAGAAATTTGGAGCGAGCAAGAAGCAGATAGAACGTCATCCTTTTTATGGGAACCTTTCGCTTGTGACGGTGAGCAGTCCTGAGGTGGAATGGGCATATCGTGAGGCCATGGGCCTCGAGGATACGCCCGAGGTCGTACGTCCTCTCGGCATCAGCCGAACCGACGTGTTCTTCGATGAAGATTTTATCCGCACGTCGCGCGCCCTCTTGGAGGAAGCTGCACCAGGCATCGCGGGGCGCAAAGTCATTCTCTATGCGCCAACGTTCAGGGGAGCGGTCAAAGGTGCGCGCAGCCCCGAAGACCTCGATCTCGTGGCGCTTTCCCGCGCAATCGGTGATGAGTACGCCCTCGTGATCAAGCATCATCCCTTCGTGCTCAATCCTGCGCCCATCGACGAACAGGCCGCCGATTTCGCCTTCATGCTCGGAAACGCGATCCCGACCGATATGCTCATGTGTGCCGCCGACGTGCTCATGACAGACTACTCTTCGGTTGTGTTTGAATACGCCCTGCTCGACCGTCCGATGCTGTTCTTCGCGCCCGATATCGAGGATTATCGAGGCTGGCGCGATTTCTACTACGACTACGAGGAGATGGTCCCCGGTCCCATGGTGACGACGACCGATGCTCTGATAGAGCAGATCAAGGCGCTGGACAGCGCGTTCGATTTTGATGAGGTCAGGCGATTTAGACAAAAGTTCATGAGCGCCTGCGACGGCCGCGCCACCCAGCGCATCTGCGAGTCGTTGGAGACACTATGAATGAGTTTCGCCCCTGGGGCATGACTCATTCGGCAATGAGTTTCGCCCCTGGGGCACGACTCATTCGGCGGCTCGACAGCCGTCCCGCTGCGGTGAGTTTCGCCCCGGCAATGAGTCACGCCCCTGGGGCACGACTCATTCGGCGGTGAGTTTCGCCCCTGGGGCATGACTCATTTGGGAAATGTTAGAGCGAGGAAATGGAGCACACGATGAATGCAGCGCAACCGCTCGTGTCGGTAATCGTCCCGATTTACAACGTGGCCGCTTACCTAGAGCAATGTCTCGACAGCATCGCCGCGCAGACGCTCGGAGAGCTGGAAGTGCTCTGCGTCAACGACGGCTCGACCGACGAGTCGCCAAAGATTATCCAGAAGTACGTCGAAAACGATGCGCGCTTTGTGTTCGTTGACAAGCCAAACGGAGGTTACGGCAGCGCTGTCAACCGCGGACTCGACGAAGCGCGTGGAGCGTGGATCGGCATCGTTGAACCCGACGACTTCATCGAACCGACGATGTATGCCGACTTGCTCGCGAATGCGCAGCTCGAAGATGGGGGCCAGGCCGATATCGTCAAGTCGTCGTTTTGGATGTACTACGATGGCTCCGATGGCCAGGAGGAGCGCGTGGAGGAGCCTTTCTTTGCTCGCGTGATGCCGGGCTTTCGCATGGAGGCTGATGCGCGCACGGCGCCTGATTTGGTACGGCACCATCCTGCCATCTGGTCGGCGATTTACCGAAAAGATTTCCTCGAAGAGCACGGTATTCGAATGATGGAGGTCAAAGGGGCGGGCTGGACCGACAATCCCTGGCTGCTCGAGACGATGTTGCAGGCCGAGCGCATCGTCTGGATTCCGAGTGCGTACTATTACTACCGCCAAACCAACCCGGGATCGTCCTCGAACCTCAAAGATTGCCATCTTGTGTTCGACCGCCTACGGGATATGCGCGGCATCTACGAGCGCCTCGGCGTCACGGATCCAAATCTGCTGTCGGCGCTCTACTCGCGTACGCTCGGCTACATCACCAAGCAAGTGCTCGACGAAGGTGCCTTCCCCGAAGCCGATCCGGAAGTGAGCGAGCTTATCCGCGAGGCGCTCGAGCCGATCGATGCCGGTATTTTGCTTGCGCGCGAAAGCCTCGTTTCGGCGGCGAGTAAGGATTACTACCGCGATTTCATGGGGTTCAAAGTCCGCGCGCTCAAGCCGCGAGGCCGCAGGCCCGAACCGGCGTTTTCTCTGGTGTTGCCGCTCTATGATGACCGGGCTGGCTTGTGGAAAACAATCACGAGCATCTGCAAGCAGAGCTTTACGAATTTCGAGGTGCTTATCGCCGATTGCGGATCGCCCGACCGAGGTCCGCAGATTGCAGCCGATGTCGCGGTGGTAGATGGGAGATTCGAAGTCGTGACGGGCAATTGCGTTGATATTGCATCGGGCTTCAACGTCGGCATTGCTCATGCGCGCAGTGGTCGTATCGTGCCCCTGCGCGCCGGTGCGGTGCTTCCCGCAAAGTTCCTCGCATCGCTCGATGCCCTTTTGCACGAAGAGGCGGACGTCGATATAGCCATCCTCGAATCATCGCTCGCCGAGTTGAGCCGGAGCCGTTTCTCCAAAGCTCCTCGTAAAATTCTGCTCGAAGGCAGTGAGGCGCCCTTCGAGGTCGCTAGCACGATGCCGGCAGCGGTGGGGAAGTGCTTCTCGGCCGCTTTTCTCGAGCGCAACGGAATCGCTTTCGAGGGCGAAGCTGACTGTTTCGGGCATGCGTTTTTGATTCGCGCTTGCCTGGCGCGGCCGAAGATTGCAATCGCGAAGGGGGGTGCCCCTGACGTGAGCTTATGCGATGGCCTGCAGAATATGCGCGCCCGAAAGGGCATTGGTTTTGCAGATCAGCTTACCCAGCGCTGGAGTGCGCTCGAGGAAATCGGCGAGTCAGAGCAGCAGCGAGATTTCTCCCGTTCATGCATTTGCGGCGACGTGCGCATCGCAATGGAAGCATGCCTTGCGCAGGAAAAGCCCAAACCCGTGTTCGAAGTCTGTTGCGAATGGCTTGAGAATGACCGCGCAGCGCGCGAAGGCTTGCCCATAACCTGGAGCAACTACGCTGACTACCGCAAGCTTGTCCAGGCTTCTTCGCTCGGTTACGAACGCTGGAGCACGCTTGCCGCCCGCAAGGCGCTCGAAGAGTCACGCAAGCTCGCAAACGCGAAATCACGCGCCGAGGCCAGTTTCGGCGCGCGTGCCGAAAAATCTGCCAAGGCGTTCGCCAAGTCGGTGCTGCCGACCGAAGTAGCAAAAAGGATTGTGAAGAGGAAGAGGTAGTTTGGACGGATTTGATTTCGC
>CADBQL010000458.1 GCA_902796815.1 uncultured Coriobacteriaceae bacterium
CCTTGCACTGCAACCAGAGCAAAGCTTGCTTATTTGACCGCAAAACACACCGCTGTTTGTCGTGGTATCACCAATTCTTCGGCACGGCGTGCACTTTTTGTTCGCTTTGATTCGACTTCGAGGTTGCGCGCAACTGGCGGCATTATGAAAGGCCGGAAAACGGGCAGCGCCCCTGGGGCGTGACTCATTCTCCAACGAGCCGTGCCCCAGGGGCGCGAAGCTGAAATGAGTCACGCCCCAGGGGCGTGACTCATTTTCCAGCTAGATTGCCTGTTGACGCTGCGAAGCCTCCCCAAGCTCCTCGACGCTCACCGAAATGGAATGCTTGATCGGCTTCCACTCAGCTTTCTTGATGAGTGCGACAAGTGCGATGGGGATATACGTGAGCATGAACAGCGGGAACGTGAACATGTAACGGATTTTCTTTCCCGTCGTCGAGCGAATCGAATCCCATTCCACGAACGTCGTCAACACGCCGAGCGTGAACATGAACATCACATAGCTGAGCAGGCAGAACGAAATCGACGAGAGCGACGAGGCAATCATGACGCCCGTCGACATGGCGCCGGTCAGGCCAAGAATTGCGATAGCGCCGTTGAACAGCACCGAGATAACCGTCAGCAACATGGCCGGCGAAATCGTCATCAGCATGTCGTAGCACGCGAAGCGATGTCCCTTAGACTGGGTGAAAATGCCCTTGACCAAGCCGCCTGCATACTTGCCGAACACCTGGTAAAAACCTTTCGCCCAACGGAAGCGTTGATTCCACGAGTCGCGGAACGTGATGGGCTGCTCGTCGTAGAGCACGGCCGTCGGACAGTACGAGATACGCGTCCCGTCGATAATGCTCGATGTGGAAAACTCGATATCCTCGGTGAGCAGATGCCATTTCCACCCGCCGACGCGATCGATGATCTCAGCCGAGATGAAGAACCCGGTGCCGGAAATTGCACACGACGTGTTCAGGTTCAGCCGCGCTTGGCTCAAGAACTTGGCCTCGCGCAAGAACCACGTCGCATAACCCGCAGAAATCCAATTCGAATCGTAGTTCTTCGAATTGCGGTAGCTCGTCGACGCGAGCGCACCGTTGTCAAACGTCTTGTTCATCTCGCGGAAGTAGTTCACATCGAGAACGTTGTCGGCATCGAACACGAAATAGGCCTCGTAACCGCGGTCGGCATACTGCGCGCGAATCGCCTTGATGCAGAAATCGAGCGCATAACCCTTCCCGATGAGCTTGTCGTTGAAGCGCCTGAACACGATGGCGCCAGCTTCTTGGGCAATCTCGGCCGTGTTGTCAGTGCAGTTATCGGCAACCACGAACACGTCGATGAGCTCTTGCGGGTAGTTTTGCACCTTGATGGAGTGAATCAAGTTGCCGATCACAGCGCTCTCGTTTCGCGCCGAAATCAGCACTGCGTAACGATGGTTTTTCTTCGCTTCGAGCGTCTTCGGCTTCGTGATGAGCACGTTGAACACGTAGAAAATCTGATAGGCATAGCAAATGGTGAAAGCGAGAAACACGCTGAAGTTAAAGATGTCGACAAAAGAAATCGTCGAAAAAAACTGTTCTGTCAATGCTTCCTTCTTCGTATTCGCCGCGTACGCAGCTGCCGGCGTTCGATTCAGGTGCCGGCTCTTCCCTCTTCGGCCGACGTTAATCCAAGCGCCAGCCTTTCCCTCTTAAACCGCCCTTCCCTGCGGTCAGCCCTTGTTTTTGGGCCGTACGAATTATAGCCACTTGCTTTCCAAGCGCACCGTTTTTTTGCCTCAATCCGCAAAAAACCGCCTTTCACGTGCCGTTTTTGTCGATTTGTGCATACTTTCTCCACGGTTCGAGCACAGCTCGCGCACATTCGAAACACAAAATCAGGTGGTCATTTGGCGAGTTTTGACTAAATGCTGCGTTTGCGTCCGTAATCGACGTGCGAGATGGTACGCTTCTGCCTGCACGCAACGGCCGCGATGATGCAGCCTTATCGTTGTACGGAAGAAAGCGAAAACGCGCCCGAAAGAAGTGTGTTTGTGGTTGCGTTTTCGGCACGATTCGTGCCGCCGGCGAAGGCGGCGGAATGGGAGCAAACATGACTTACGAGATCAAAGACATCAACTTGGCTGACCAGGGCCTCGCCCGCATCCTCTGGGCCGAGCGCGACATGCCGGTACTCACGCGCATCCGCGAGCGTTTCGAACAGGAAAAGCCCCTTGAGGGCGTACGTATCGGCGCCTGCATGCACGTGACCAC
>CADBQL010000459.1 GCA_902796815.1 uncultured Coriobacteriaceae bacterium
ATTGTGGTTCGTAAGCCCAGTTACGAGAGAGCCGAGATAATAGGGGATGTAGACAAAAGGGCTGTACGGGCCATACGAAGGCCTTTGCGCAGCAACCTCATTGTATCCAGCCATTCCTGTGGGCACTCCGTCGATACGCATTTGTCGTACCGTGCAGTAATAGCCGTTCTCATCGTTCCAAGTCGTATTCCATGCATCCAATCCAAACAGGCTCGTACTTGTAGCAGCGCACATGATGAAAATGGATACAAAAGGCGAAATTATCACCAATACCCAAAGGATTTTTGGCAACAAACGTCGGTAGCTCAAGGTATCACTTCCGCATCTAGACCAGTCGGAGAAGGACGAGGCATGCGTTGTGCATGCGTGTCGTTATGAATCGTTCTTTCGTTCGTTCCCATATATTTTTCGCACAACATATTGCGGTGCGTTGTTAAGCGAAATGTAGATACGCCCGACATATTCGCCGATCAACCCAAGCATGACCATGATCATCCCACCTATGAAGAGAAGCGCCGCCATCGTTGAGCTATAACCGAGCGCAACTTGAGGAAGGACGATTTTGCGCACAACTACCCAGATGGCAAATATGAGCCCGAGAAACGCGAGGATAAACCCGCAAAACGTCGCAAGTCTCAAGGGTTTAACCGAAAAAGACGTGAAGCTATTCATCCACAACGACAGCGATTTCTTGAAGCTGTAGTTTCCGGTGCCTATCGTGCGCTCGCGTTCCTCCATGTCAACGTTGCAGACGCGCTTCGTGGAAGAAATCATCAACCCAGATAGGTAGGGATAGGGATTCGTGTAGCGGATAACCTCGTCTTTTACGAATCGTTTCATAGCCGAAAAATTTGAGAACTTTAGGTCCGGGCTTTTCCCCAATAGCCACGTTGCAACCGCATCGTTGACGCCGGAACCGAAGTTTTTCCAGGCGCTTTGTGTCTTCTTGGGATAACGGGCAATCGAAACGTCAAATCCACCTCCGTCGCCTTCTTCTTTGATCAACGGATCGAGAAGATCCCAAAGATTGTTCATGGGGCACTGCTGATCGTCGTCGGTAAACACGACGTAATCACCAGTGACATAATGACATCCGCACATGAGAGCATTATGACGCCCTCCGTTTTTGGCCAAATCGATAGCGATGACGTGCTCGTTCGTCTCAGCAATGGAGCGAATCACGTCAAGCGTGGAATCGGGAGAGCAGTCGTTGACGGCGACGATTTCGTAATCGAATTCCGGTCGCTCGGACACGACTTCTTCGATCTCGTCTATTACGAGACCGACAGATCCTTCGCTTTTGTAGCAGGGGATAACGAAACTGATGGTTTCTTTGGTACTTGATGATGCCACTGCGATGCCCTTTCGCTGATTTGCGCAAGCAACAAGCAGCCTGTTCGACTGCGGTTGATGGCGTATGGGTGTGCGTAAGCGTGACCTTCGCTCACATCTGCGCCATAAAGCGATTATAATGCAGCAGAGCTTGTTCGTTTCGTGGGTTGTCTAAATAAGGCTGTACTTTGCTATAATAATTGCACTATGCGATGAAACGAAGTATTGAATCGCAGGACAATAAGGGGAAAGAATGAATGAACTAATTTCGCAATTATGGACGCCGGAGCTCCAAGCGGCGTTCTCGGTTGTTGTCGTCTGTCTTGTCGTGCTGTACGTGCTCAGCATCATCTGGGTTGCTCGTGACGCGTACATGCGAGGAACGCTGTGGTACTTATGGGCAATCGTCGCCCTCGTTCCGTTGCTCGGCGTAATCGCTTACTGCCTCTTAAGGCCACCGCTGCTGCAAATCGACCGCGATGAGCAGGAGCTCGAAGTTGCGCTCAAGCAGCGCCAACTTTTGAAGTATGGAGAATGCGCATCGTGCGGTTATCCTGTCGAAGCCGACTACGTCATGTGCCCCAACTGCCATCAGCGTCTTAAGAACCTCTGCTCGACCTGCCATCATGCGCTCGACCCGGCTTGGACGGTATGTCCGTATTGCACGACACCCGTTAGTCGGGGAACGGCGAATCGTTCGCGTAGCCGTAAGGATCAGTAGCAAGGAGTTCGCATCCCGCATGGGATGCAGAATTGAATGTGGCGATTTAGAAGAGCCGTCCAAATGGATGGCTCTTTCAATATAATTGTTCTTCATGGAAAACGACTTACGTTTTCCAAAGTTATCGAAGCAGGTGCTTTGTGAGCACCCGGCGAGAAGCAGGCACATTGTAGGTGCCCGGCAGAAAGGTAAAATGATATGCACGTAGTACTACCAGATGGATCCGAAAAGGAAATCGAAGCTGGCTCGACGATAGCCGATGTCGCTGCTTCGATAGGAACCGGCCTCGCAAAAGCAGCGCTCGGCGGAGTTGTGAACGGAAAGCAGGTGGATCTTTCCCGCGAAGTCGCTGACGGTGACGAAGTATCCATTATCACGAACAGAAACCCCGAGGCACTCGAGCTTCTGCGTCATTCCACCGCCCATGTGATGGCGGCGGCGCTTGTCGATTTGTACGGCGATGTGAAATTCGGCGTAGGACCCGCAATTGAAAATGGCTTTTATTATGACGTTACGCTTGATCGGACGCTATCGACTGATGATTTCGAAGCTATCGAATCGCGTATGGCCGAGATCATCGCCGCAGCTGAACCG
>CADBQL010000460.1 GCA_902796815.1 uncultured Coriobacteriaceae bacterium
AAGGAGGGCGCTCGAAAGGCCCGAGATGGGACCTGGCGGGCGGGCCGTGGGCTTCGTCGTGGAGGCATGGCCCGGCCGTCGCAAGGCAACGGCGTGCTCATTATCTGCAGCGTTGGTGGCGTTGGGGCAAAACTCAAATTCATATGCTACTGTTTAAGGGTTTACGCAGACGTACTCAAAGAGAAGGACGGCAAACAGATATGGCAGGGTTTTTCTCCAAATTGCTCCGCACGGGCGAAGGCCGCCAGGTAAAGAAGTACCAGAAGACGGTCGATCGCATTGGCGAGCTCGAGCCGAGCATGAAAGCGCTGTCCGACGAGGATTTGGCTCGCAAGACCATCGAGTTTCGCGAGCGACTCGAACAAGGACAGAAGCTTGACGATTTGCTGCCCGAGGCGTTCGCGGCTGTGCGCGAGGCGAGCATGCGTACGCTGGGAATGCGCCATTTCGACGTGCAGCTCATCGGTGGCATGGCACTCAATGATGGACATATCGCCGAAATGAAGACGGGCGAAGGTAAGACACTCGTGTCGACGCTCGCTGGCTATCTCAATGCGCTACCGGGTGACAATGTGCATATCGTGACCGTAAACGACTATCTGGCCAGGCGCGACAGCGAATGGATGGGGCGTGTTTACCGCTTCATGGGCATGAAGGTCGGTTTGATTCAAAACGGCATGCGCGGTGCGGCGAAAAAGCCCGCGTACGCTGCCGATGTCACGTATGGAACGAACTCGGAGTTCGGCTTCGATTACCTGCGCGACAACATGGTTACAAGCGCGGCGGCGCGCGTGCAGCGTGGGCACCATTTCGCCATCGTCGACGAGGTCGACTCGATTCTCATCGATGAAGCTCGTACGCCGTTGATTATTTCGGGCGCCGGTAGTGCGGCAGCCGATACGTACAACCAGTTCGCGCGTGCGGTCGTTGGACTGACGCGCGATGTCGACTATCAGATGGACGAGGCAAAACGTACGATTAACGCCACTGAGGTGGGTTTGGAGCGCATCGAGGCGGCGCTCGGGATTGACGACATTTACGCCGATACGTCGGGAACGCTTGCCAATCACCTGCAACAGGCGCTCAAGGCGCAGTACCTGTTCCATCGGGATGTGGATTATGTCGTCACGCAGGGCGAAGTCAAGATCGTTGACGAGTTCACGGGCCGCATCATGGAAGGCCGCCGTTGGTCGGAAGGCCTGCATCAGGCAGTTGAGGCCAAGGAGCACGTGCGCGTCAAGGAAGAAAACCAGACGCTCGCAACGATTACGCTGCAGAATTACTTCCGTCTGTACAAGAAGCTTTCGGGCATGACCGGTACCGCCATGACCGAGGACTCTGAGTTTAGGCAGATTTACAAGCTCGAGGTCACGGCCATCCCGCCAAACAAGCCGGTTATCCGCAACGACCGAAACGACCAGGTCTATCGCACGGTCGATGCCAAGTTCAACGCTGTGGCTGACGAAATCGCCGCACGCAATGCCAACGGCCAGCCCTGTTTGGTGGGCACGGTTTCGATTGAAAGCTCCGAGCGTTTGAGCCGCCTGCTCGATAAGCGCGGCATCAAGCACGAGACCCTGAACGCCAAAAACCACGAGCGCGAGGCGCATATCGTCGCGCAGGCCGGTCGCGTCGGGGCGGTTACGATCGCTACGAACATGGCCGGTCGTGGTACCGACATTTTGCTCGGCGGCAATCCCGAAGTGCTCGCCGATGACCTGCTGCGCAATCGCGGCTTCAATCCAGATGCCGATCCGGCTAAAGAAGCCGAGTTGCGCCGCGTTGCAACCGAAGCGCTCGAAGCCGATGAGCCGCGCGTACGCGCGAAGGCCAAGGAGCTTCTCGAGCAGCTCGACAATGCGCTGCCCTCGCCGTCGTCCGAGGACCGCGAGCGTGCCCTTGCTGAAGCGCGTGAGGTCACGGAAGCCGAGCGCGAGCGAGTTCGCGCTGCGGGCGGCCTGCTCGTGATTGGCACCGAGCGCCACGAATCGCGCCGTATCGACAATCAGTTACGCGGTCGTTCTGGCCGTCAGGGCGATCCAGGCGAATCCCAATTCTATCTTTCGCTCGAAGACGACCTCATGCGGCGGTTCGGCGGAGATCGCATGGATTCGATTTCCAGTATGATGCAGCGCACGAAGCTCCCCGACGATCAGCCCATCGAAGCGAAGATGGTTTCCAAGGCTATCGAGAGCGCGCAACATTCGGTCGAAGCGATGCACTTTGCCGCTCGTAAGAACGTGCTCGAATACGACGATGTCATGAACTTGCAGCGTTCCGCCATTTACGAGGAGCGCAATGCGATTCTCGACGGCAAGGACATGAGCGATCGCGTGCCTGAGATCATCGCCGATTGCGCACAGGGAATAATCGACGAAAACTGCCCGGAGAAATCCACGAGCGAAGAGTGGGACGTCGATTCTATCGAGGCCTGGGTTACGTCGATGACGGGGCGCGAAGAGTTCCTCGTCGAGGAAGTCGATCACGACGAAGATCCGGCACAACTCTCGAAGGCTGTCGAAGAGTACCTTGGCGAGATTTATGACGAAAAGCTCGAAGAAATCGGCCCCGAAATCATGGGGCGTCTCGAAGGCCAGGTCATGCTTCGAATCATGGACTCACGCTGGATGTCGCACCTGCAGGATATGGACTATCTACGCGCCGGCATCGGCTTGCGCGCCTATGGCCAGCGAGATCCTTTGACCGAGTATCGCGAGGAAGCGTACAATGCGTTTTCGGCTATGACGGGCAACATGTACGAAGATTATCTGCGAACGTTGTTGCGCTTGCAGGTTGCCCATCAGCCTGTCGAGGAGCCCGAAGAAGTCGATTCCGATCCGTTGGCGGGTAAGCGCGTGAGCTATTCGAATCCCGAGTCTAACCTCGAAGGCGACTCGTCTCCCGTACCGCGTCGGCAAAGCGCTCCCGCAAGTTCGGGCGGCCCCGCGCCTCACGAAGTTGCCAAGCCTACTACGTACGTGAAAGACAAGGATGATCCATATGCCAATGTCGGGCGAAACGATCCTTGTCC
>CADBQL010000461.1 GCA_902796815.1 uncultured Coriobacteriaceae bacterium
ATGAATCCATTTTCATACACAAGTTGATGTTGGGAAAATCCTACCAGGGCGTTTGCTGCCAGCAAGGCAACTTATGCATGAAAATTGGGGTTTCGTGCTCGACTGCGCGGAGCGATATTGCCTCTAAGACCTACTCGGGCAAGGCCATGAAGCCGCTCCTCAAGGTCACCTACGGGGGCAAGACGCCGAAGAGGGGCGCTGACAATTCAAGCTTTTCCTATTCGTCGGGGCGCGAGCGCCACTGTACGCAGATGTCGTCGAGCCAGCCTTCGTCCTTGACCCCGGAAAAGCCCTTGCAGGGCACCGAACGAGCAGGGCCCATCTTGTAGTTCTTGCACGTGAGCGGCCCGTAGCAGAACGGCTCGAAACGGTTTCTCACAAGGTTGCGGTCGAAGTCGTACTGGATGGTGACGTTGGCCATTGCGGCCCAAACGCACCGGAAGCACTTCCCCTTCCAGCACGGCTTGGCGAGCATCCGGGCGCCGCGCCAGGAATAGACATCGAGCGGGGGTGCTGCCACGGCCCAAGGCGGCCCTGGATAATCCGAGGAAAAGACGCGCGGGATGGGCGTGCCGTCGTAGCACGGCTCGACGTCGGTGATTACTGCCATCTCGGGAGCATCGGCTCCCGAGCGCTTGACCGCCTTGAGCGCCCCCGCGCGATAGAGATCCGCGAACTCGGCGTTCGGGTAGAGCGGCGTCCATGCTGTGCCCTTGGCGCGGTCGCCGATGCGGAAACAGAGCTTCTCCTGCTGCTTCTCGGAGATGGCAACGCAGAAGTCGTACGCGCTGCCACCGCGGCCCGCGAACTCGAGCGCGGCACCATCGTCGACACCGATGGCCTCGCCCTTCACGAACACGTTGTAGCCGATCTCGCGGTGCGTGCGGTTGTCGACCAGGTAGCGCCACACCGTGCTCCTCGGCTGGACCGACACGATCTCGCCTTCCCAGGTCACCTTCGTCTGCGAAGCGTCCATCAAGCATCATCCTCTCGGCGGGGCGGTAGGTGGACGGCTACCTCGCGGCCCTCTGGTGTACCAGCGCTTCGATGCGCACGAGGTCTTCGTCCGGATAGTACGTGTAGACTAGGTCGAATGGGTTCACCACGACCTTGCGCACGCCCTCGCCGAAGTCCTCGCGAATAGAATCGGGCACGACCCTCGAGCCGAATTCCCCGAAGGCCTCGACATTGTCGAGCGCGGCGTATACGCGCGCCTCCACCTTCCCGGACGCCACGCGCGCGAGGTCCTCGGCGAAGCGCTCGGAAAACTCCAGCCTAGGCATCGGCGGCACGCTTGATCTCGACGGCCGCCTTCAGGTCCTCCCGCGACGTGTAGTAGCGCCCGGCCTCGTAGTCGGCACGCGACGCCCGCAGGGCCTCGGCCATGCGCGCCTCGTAGAGCGCCTCCTCCACGGCCTCGGCGATTTCGCGGTCGTGCACCTCCTGCGACATGAACAGGTACTTGCCGCGCCCGTTCTCGGTGATGTAGACGACCTCCTTGTCGGCGATGGCCTTTATCGCGCGCTGCTCGTTCTTGAGCGCCGTCGACGGGTATATTGCTGGCATTATAAGCACCCTTTCCTTTCACCTTTTCACGGTCATTTTTATGGATGCTATTATACCATATGGGCATTTATCGAAGATCTTCGAGTCGATTCCTAGACCAAAACCATCCTATGCTGCAAAGCCCGAATCCATGCGGTAACACACGGGGTTCCTGTAATCCGCCTGGAGAGCGAACGAGATGGTTTTCATAGCATCATCCTTATCCACGACTCTTATCTGGGTAATATTCAGGTGAACAGAAACCCCGACGCCCGCGGTCTGCTCGAAGTAATCGGTGAAGAGCCATTCGGCCCAAGTTCCGATGATCATGACGTGGCGCAGCACGCCGGCTTTATCAAGCGCGCCCACGAGCCTCCAGAACGCCTCGTCGCGTTCGAGCTGGGCGCTCATAGTGCGAGCGCTTTCTCGATGTAGCGCTTCTCGACCTTCAATTGCTTTATGGCCGCTTCCACTTCCTTGCGCCGTGCGACCCGCGCCCTCAAATCCTCCTCCACCTCGAGGGCGACACCCGCGTACTGCGTGACCGTGCGCTGCCCATCCCGGTACTTCAGGTAGCAGTACGCCCTGCTGCCGCGGGTCTTGACGCACACGCTGCCCCTCGGTAGCCTGTCGAGCTCCGCCGCGTAGGCTGCCTGGGCGCGCGCGTTCCTGTCGAGCTCCTCTTCAAGCATCAAGGCGATGATATTGCGCTCCGCCATAGAATGTACCCCACAATTACTTAGCACTATCTTGCTTTGTGGGGTACATCATGCCCTATCCCCGCGCTTTCGAATCCGCCAACGCCGGAGTAGTTAAAATCAGTAGTTTGTGATCTCTAACGCCTGAGGGCCTCGTGTGAATCTCGCACCTTATCAACACAGAAGAACTGGCGCATGGAAGACTCGCAGGGTCTAAGGAAACACCGCATCGGCAGCTACTGCATCTCGAAGACTTGCCGCAACTTGAAATCGCTTACGCCCAGAGGCTGAATGAGGTGAGCAGGGGCCAGAACATGCTATCCCTAAAAGGCAACGCAATGCTTCTATATCTTTGGCATTGTTTCGATAAGCAAGGACATGATGAATACATTCGTCGTGAGCTTGCCGAAGACGAATGCAACCTAGCATTCGTCTGCCAGCTCTGCGTAGGAGCTTGGCGACAGCTTGGAGACGATGGGCAAGGCGCGATAACTGGCTGGTCTCTTTCGCGAAATAGCTTTGGAAGATATATCGACGAGGACACAGTATGCGAATCGATCGACCGCATTCGTCTGCAACCAGCATTTTGGAAGATTGATAATGTGACACTGCAGGCGACCGCAGCAGTATACCTCATAGCCGAAAAGGGCCTGCCCGATGTTGACGATTCCACATCGCCAGAAATCAGCCAAGAGGAGGTCGAAATGATGCTGAAGAACTGGCGTGATGAATATCTTGAAGGATAAGGAGAATGCTAATGCGGATTGGAGCTTTCATGCCATTCCCAAAGCGTAAGATGCCATCCATAACGGCGAGGTAGATGAGCGTAATCATGTCATCGACGCGTTTGAGCCTTGTCATGGACCCAGCAATGCAGTTCATTATTACCAGGAACACGGCAATACGAGATGAGCAAGTTCGTGATGTATTCGCAAAGCGTTATGAGTTTGTTGATATCGATGGAGTCGTCAGCGCGCTTCTGGAAGCGGAAACCATGACGGTCGTTAAAGTCCCGAATCGAAACCGCTGTACCG
>CADBQL010000462.1 GCA_902796815.1 uncultured Coriobacteriaceae bacterium
ATTTCATGTAGACGCGCGTCCACTGGGGGAATTTCGCGCCCGTGCCCGTATCTGCTTCGGCGATGAAGTTCTGCCAACCCCAACCGCCCTTAGACGTGCAGAACAGGCAGATGATCAGCGCGCCGATAGGCAGCATGTTGTTCGAGAGGATGAAGTCCTCAAGGCCTTGGATGTCGCCAATGCCCGGAACCTGGAAATCGGACAGCACGTTGAAACCGAACGCGCACGGCAGCGAAAGCACGATGAGCAGCACGCCGTTGATGGCAACCGATTTGCCGCGCGACCAGCCCCATTGATCCATCGCGAACGCGATGATGCCCTCGAAGACGGCGATGATGGTCGACAGTGCCGCGAAGCTCATGAATACGAAGAACAGCGAGCACCATAACTGCCCGAGCGGCATCTGCTCAAAAACGCTCGGAAGCGTGACGAACACAAGGCCGGGTCCAGCGCCGGGCTCAACGTTGAACGCGAAGCATGCCGGGAAAATGATGAGGCCGGCCATGAGGGCCACGAACGTGTCGAGCGCGCCGACGCGAATCGATTCACCCATGAGCGAGCGGTCTTTTCCGATGTAGCTGCCGAAAATCAACATGGAGCCAACGCCGAGCGACATCGTGAAGAATGCCTGGCCCATGGCTGCGTAGCACGCTTGGCCAAAATTGCCCAGCTGCTCGCCAGGCGTTGCGCCTGCGAACAGCTTCCCAAAGTCGGGAATCAGGTAGAACGCCAGGCCCTCGCCGGCACCTTCGAGGGTTACCGAGCGAACGCACAGCAAGGCAAGTACGGCGAGCAGGCACAGCATCATGACCTTGGTTACGCGCTCGACGCCTTTTTGCACGCCGGCCGCGCAGCACGCGAGACCGATGATGATGACGACCATCATCCAGAAGATGAGCTCGCCCGGATTGGCCAGCATGGCGCCGAACACGTTTGCAACCCCTTCGGCATCCTGTCCGACAAACGAGCCGCGTGCGGATTTGTACACGTACGCTAGCATCCAACCTGCGACGACGGTGTAAAACATCATGAGCAACATGCAGCCGCAATAGCTGATCCACTTAGCCCAATGCCATTTGGATCCTTTTGGTTCAAGCCGATCGTACGCACGTGCCGCCGACATCTGCGAAGCGCGACCAACAGCGAACTCCATGACGAGGATGGGCAGGCTAAACGCCACGAGAAACACTATATATATGATGACAAATGCGGCACCGCCGTATTCGCCGGTGATATAGGGGAAACGCCAGACGTTTCCCAGTCCAATAGCACATCCTGCGCTGATGAGCAGAAAGCCCAGACGGCTCGCGAAGCGTTCACGTTGTTGCATGGTTGTTATCCCTCCCTTTTCGTTCTCGTAGCAGTATGACACACTGACGAGTTTTTATCATCAAGCTCTTCGTTTGGGTTTTGGCGCCAAGCCATGACCGGTAGCATGCACGCGTTTGCCGCGCTTTGCTTGGCGCGCGCGTTGTAGCTGGGCAATGAGGCTCGAACGTAATCTGATATCATGTCCATATGCGAATTATGGCGCTTGACATAGGCGAAAAACGCGTTGGGATTGCGGTCTGCGATCCTGGCGAGCGCGTGGCATCGCCGGTGTGCGTGATGCCGGCTGCCGAAGTGGAAGCGCATGCGCGGCCGTTTCGGCAGGTCATCGAGGATTGGGAGCCGGAGCTTTTGCTGTGCGGTCTGCCTTATACGCTTGCAGGTGAAGAAGGGCCGCAGGCGGCGCGCATTCGCGAAGTGGCGGCGCGAATTGGCGCGGCATGCGAGCTTCCAGTCGAATTCGCAGATGAGCGGCTCAGTTCGGCTGAGGCCAAACGGAGTTTGCGTGAAAAGGGCCTTTCCGAGAAGGCCATGCGAGGCAAAGTCGATATGATAGCAGCAACTATATTTTTGCAAGCTTGGCTGGACGCGCATAGCTCGACCGGCGCGGCAGAGGAGGCGCACGAACGCTAATGCAGGCATCGACCTGCGGCGATTTTGCTCGACTCAGCTGAAACGAACCAAAAAGGAACTACTATGTCCCCCCGCAGGCAAGTCACCTATTCCCAGCACCCCAACCATGCTGCTCGTGCAGCCCATGCTAAAGGCGAAAAGCAGTTTCGCACCTACGACACGAGTCTGATTCGCCCCAAGCGTAATCCGATTTTCGCCATCTTGGGCGTCATCGTGCTGCTTGCAGCGATCGGCGGCATCGTATTCGGCGTTTTCACGTTCCTCAAAGGCTGCAGCGCAAACGAGCTGTTGCCGGAAGGCGAGCAGGTCGAGGTTGTGATTTCCGAGGGCGAAGGCGTTAAGTCTGTCGCAAAAACCCTGTATGACAAAGGTCTGATTGCCAACACTACCGAGTTCACCGACCGGGTGAGTGCCATGGGCGCCGAAAACGCCTTGCAGCCGGGAACGTATGTATTTACGGGCGGTCAGCCTGTTGACGACATGATTACCATGATGCAGAAGCCTCCCGAGATTCCCAAGTTCACCGTACCCGAAGGGAGCACGATTGCCGAAACGGCCGAAATCGTCGCCCAGGCGTCGGAGGGGCGCATTACTGCAGATGAGTTTGTGAAAGCAACGTCAAAAGCGTCTGTGTATGCTGGCGATTACGCCTTCTTGGAGGAAGTTGGCGACGCCTCGTTAGAGGGCTTCTTATTCCCCAAGACGTATCAGATTGGCGAGGAGGCGACGGTCGATACGATTGTGCGCTCGATGCTCAACCAGTATTCGTCCGAGACGGCCAAGCTCGATTGGAGCGTTGTGGAAAACGCCGGCCTGACCCGCTACGACGCTCTTAAGCTCGCGTCGATTGTCGAGAAAGAGTCGGATAAAGACCATCGCGCAACGGTTGCTTCCGTGTTCTACAACCGCTTGGCCAATGGTATGCAGCTGCAGTCCGATGCGACGGTTGCCTACTTCGTGGGCCACGACCCGACGCCGGAAGACGTGAACACCGACAACCCGTACAACACGTACTTCATATTTGGCTTGCCGCCGACGCCCATCAACTCGCCGAGCCTCGAGTGCCTGCAGGCAGTTTGCGCGCCTGAACAGACCAACTACCTCTACTTCTACTTCGAGCCTGATGAGAATGGCCAGATGACCTACACGTTCAGCGAAACGTACGAGGAACATCAGGCGGCTTACGAGTAGACGCTCAGAAAAGCCGGGTTTTGAGGCGTTGTGAAAATGAGTCACGCCCCAGGGGCAAAACTCATC
>CADBQL010000463.1 GCA_902796815.1 uncultured Coriobacteriaceae bacterium
AGCTCCTGCGATGAACGTCAATATGTATGAAAGCGCCGCCAATCAGGCAAACATGAAAGTGCTGCGCGAGCGGGGCGTGACATTCATAGATTCCGAGAGCGGTTATTTGGCCTGCGGTGACACAGGAAAAGGCCGTCTGGCCGACCCCGAGGCGATCGTTGCGAAAACACTTGAGCTGCTCGGCATGCAGCAAGACCTCAAAGGAAAACGCGTGCTCATCACGACGGGTCCGACCGTCGAGCCCATCGACCCCGTGCGCTTTATTTCCAACCCCTCGTCTGGAAAGACCGGGTTCGCATTAGCAGAAGCCGCGCAGGAACGCGGAGCTGATGTCGTCCTCGTAAGCGGACCCGTTTCTCTCGCAGATCTCGCCGGTGTCGAGGTCGTGCGCGTAAAGACGGCCCTTCAGATGTTCGAAGCGGTCGACGAACGATTCGATATGGCCGACATCTCCATATTCGCTGCTGCGGTAAGCGACTACCGTCCCGCTCATCCCGCCAGTTCAAAACTCAAGAAGGGGAGCGCCGATGATGCGCTTTCCACGATCGAGCTTATCGAAAACCCCGACATACTCGCTTCGATGGGTGCGCGAAAGCGTCCTGGCCAGGTAGTTATCGGTTTTGCCGCAGAAACCGAAGACGTCGAGGACAACGCCCGCAAAAAGCTCGTGCGCAAAAACGCCGACATCATCGTCGGCAACCTCGCCTCCGAAGGCCGAGCTTTCGGCGAAGACGAAAACGAGATTGTGCTCGTAGACGCCAAAGGCGCACAATCCGCCGGCCCCGCCCCGAAGCGGGCGCTCGCCGACATCATACTGGACAAAGCCGCCGCACTGATGAGTCATGCACGATGAGTCATGCCCCAGGGGCATGACTCATTTACCCGTTCGCAATGCACAGCTAAATCGGTGCGTTCTCACCTGGGCCTCCGCGATGGGACGGCATCCAAGCCTCCAATGAAATCGCACCCATGGATGCCTGGCTCTCTTCCAACCGACTTCTACCAGGGGTCCGTGCTCAGAGGCCCTAAAGCTTCTTCAGCAAGCCGAGGATTCCCCTGGCAGCACCGCTGCCAACAGCCCGACTTGCGCTCGTGAGCGCCGCATCGATGAACTTGCGGCGTTCCTTTTCTTCCTGAGCTGCTTTCTTCTCAGCCGCTATACGCTGGCGCTCGGCTTCCTTTTCTTCCGCGATGCGTTTGCGCTCGGCTTCTTTCTCAGCCGCTATGCGCAACCGCTCTTCCTCGCGCCGCTGGCGCTCGGCCTCGCGTTCTTCTGCAAGCCGCTGACGCTCCTCGGCAACACGCTGGCGTTCCGCCTCTTTTTCCGCCGCGATGCGCTGACGTTCTTCCTCGCGCGCAATGCGCTCGGCTTCTTTCTCCTCGGCAAGCCGTTGACGTTCGGCTTCCTTTTCTGCTTCGAGACGCTGACGTGCTTCCTCCTCGAGCCTTCGCGCCTCTTCGGCGGCTTCGGCGGCCGCAATGGCAGTAGCATTCAAAATCTCGTAGGCGCTTTCGCGGTCAAGCGTTGCATCGTACTTAGAGTGAAGCATGTCGTTCTGAGTGATATAGAACTTCGCCTCATCGGGAGCCTTGTCCATCGAGCAAGCAGGAGCGATTACCATGGCGCGTTGCACGACCGAAGGTGTGCCGTCCTCTTGCAGGAAGCTGATGAGCGCCTCGCCCGTCGCGAGCTCGGTCATAACCGTCGCCGTATCGAACTCGGGATTCACGCGGAAGCTTTCGGCCGCAGCGCGTATCGCTTTCTGCTCGGCGGGAGTGTAGGCGCGCAGTGCATGCTGGACCTTGTTTGACAGCTGGGCTAAAACCGGATCGGGAATATCTGCCGGATTCTGAGTGATGAAGTACACGCCCACGCCCTTCGAGCGGATGAGCTTGACGATTTGCGTGATTTTTTCGAGCAATGCGCGCGGAGCATCATTGAACAGCATATGCGCCTCGTCGAAGAAGAAGCAGATCTTGGGCTTGTCAAGATCGCCGACTTCGGGGAGCTGCTCGTAGAGCTCCGAAAGCATCCACAGCAAGAACGTCGAATACATCAGCGGGGACTGCACGAGTCGCACGCAGTCCAAAACGTTGATATAGCCCATACCGTCCGAATCGCAGGCAAGCCAATCGTTTATATCAAGCGCAGGCTCACCGAAGAACAGATCGCCACCCGCGTCGTGCAGCTGCAGAAGCGCACGTTGAATGGCGCCGATGGATTGCGTAGAGACCTGGCCATACGAAAGCGTGTACTCCTTTGCATGTTCCCCAACGTAGTTGACCATCGTGCGCAGGTCTTTGAGGTCGAGCAGCAGCAGGTTGTTGTCGTCGGCGATATGGAACACGATGTTGAGCACGCCTTCCTGAACCTCGGATAGCCCGAGCAGGCGAGCAAGGAGAACCGGCCCCATCTCGGTGATAGTCGTGCGCACTGGCAAGCCCTGCTCACCGAACACATCCCAAAAACGCGTCGGACAGCCATGGAAGTCGTAGTCAGTGATGCCGAGCCCCGCAAGGCGCACGACGAGCTTCTCGGTCGCTTCTCCCGCAACGGCCACACCCGAAACATCGCCCTTGACGTCAGCCAGAAAA
>CADBQL010000464.1 GCA_902796815.1 uncultured Coriobacteriaceae bacterium
AAGTGCGCGGGCAGGACAAGGCTATCGCGCTGCTCTGCAGTGCTGCAGAATCGCTGGCCACGCGCCCGCCGGATGCTCCGCTTCGGGAAGCGGGTTTCGCCTTCGGGATGTGGCTCTTTCACGATGAGTCGCGCCCCAGGGGAAAGACTCATTCTTGCCAGGTTGTTTCCCTGGTAAACTGTTAAAGACGTTTATGCACGGATGGTATTTGGGAGGAACTATGACGATAGAGGCTGGACGTATCACAACGCAGCTGCTCGATGTGATGGATTTAGTGAGCCGTGCTTTCATGATAGAAGTCGACGATGCGTATCTCGAGAAGGTGCGGGCGTACGTACAAGTCCCGATTACCGGCCTTGTGCCCGACGCGCAAAAATACGCCGAGCGCGGTGCCCATCAGCTCGACTCGGCTCTGAAGGCCTATGACAAGGCCGATGACAAGCCTTTGTGGCGCGATTATCTGGACGCTTCGTATGCCGAGCTGTTCTTGGGCGTGGCGCCGAAGGCGACCGAGCCGGTCGAGTCGTGTTACATGAACGACGAGCGTGTCCTGTATGCCGAGCAGTTTTTCCAGGTGAAGGAAATCATCGAAAAGACCGATTACCAAGTGCCGGCAAATTTCCACGAGCCAGTTGATCACATCGCAATCGAATTTGCGTTCTTCGCGCATCTGGTCCACGCTGGCGCCTATGACAAGGCGAACGATTTTAGGGCGACGCATATGGATCCGTGGGTGCAGTCGGCCCTTTCTGATATGATCGACCGCGACGACATGGGCTTTTATACGGGTATTGCCAACCTCGCCCGGGCAATCATGATCGAGCTCGGCTAACCTCGCTGCCAACGGCAACGACAGCGCGAGTATCGCTTCGACGCGGCAAGCCAGCGGATGCAAATCGCCCCGACTCCTGCTTCGGTAAATCGAATCGGGAGTCGGGGCGATGCTTGTTTGCGCTGCAAAAAAATGTCCGCCCGATGCATCGAGTGGCGCATTGGGCGGACAAGCTAATGGCGTGCTCGGCGGCACTACCCTGTCGCACAGATTAGAATATGAAATGGGCGAGCGGAGCAACAATAAGCAAGCTGATAATCGTGCGCTCGAGGAACAGGATGAAAAGCTCGACGATGTTCACGGGAATCTTCGAACCCAGGATCAGGCCGCCCACCTCAGACAGGTAGATGAGCTGCGTGACCGAGATGACGGCGACGATAAAGCGCGCCATGTCCGATGTGATGGTTGCTGCGGCGATAATCGAGGGGGTGAACATGTCCGTGAAACCGACGATCATCGTTTTGGAGACCGCCTCGGCTTCGGGGACTTGTAGCACCTGGAGCAGTGGCAAAAACGGCGTGCCCAAGATTTCAAAAATCTGCGTGTTGTTCGCGAGCACGAGCGCCAACGTGCCAATGCACATGACGACTGGAAGCACGCCAAACCACATGCCGGCGGAGTTCTTTATGCCGTTTTCCAGGAACTGCACGATACCGCGATGCTCGTCGACGCGCTGGATTGCCAGGTCAAGGCCGTACTGAATCGACGAAGTATAGCCTTCGGGCAGCGTTTCGGCCATGGCGCGGCCTTCGACCACGTACTCGTCTTTCTTCAAGCTCAACGGTGGTATGCGCGGCAGGATGATGGCGCATACGATACCAACTGCGCAGATGAGCAGATAGTACATGCCGAAGTAGTCCATGAGCCCCACTTGGGCCAAAACGACGATACTGAACGTGATGGACACGGCCGAAAACGTGGTCGAAACAATCGAGGCTTCGCGAGCGGAATAATAGCCACCCTCATACTGGTTGGCGGTGAGCATGACGCCGAGCGTGCCGTCACCGATCCACGATGTGATGCAGTCGACCGCGGCGCGCCCTGGAATCTTGAACAGCGGACGCATGACCTTGGTTAGAAGCGCGCCGATGAATTCGAGCAAGCCAAAATCGAGCAGCAATGGCAACAGCAAGCCCGCCAAAAGGAAGATGACCACGAGCACGACCAGCAAGTCTCCGAGCACGAATCCGCCTGCATCGGCGCAGGTGATCATATATAGGAAGCTCCCCTCGTCTTCGGCGCCGACGCCTAGATATACGAGCCAGATGAACACTGCGCCAACCACGCGGATAATCGCCCAGATAGGAGTGGCTGTGAACGTCTCGTCGATTATGGGGTAGCTTGTGATGAACGAAGGTTTTCCCAGCGAAACAACACCGAGTACGGCAGATACGGTGACGATGATCAAGCACAAAAGAGGCAGGAATCCGCCGAGCGCGCCTCCGATGATGTCTGCGATGACCTTGACCGTGATGGTCCAGCTACCGTTAACTTGGATGGGAATCATGAACAGCAAGATGCCCACGATGGATGGTATGACGAAGCCCGCGATTTGCTTTGCGCTGTATTTTCCCATGTGTGCCACTTTCCGCGTTCTTTCGCTGATTGGGAAAGTGTATCAAAAAAGCTAATGCAAGACGCAAATGTTAACGTAGCTAATATTTGCTGCCCAAATGGTTGAAAAAAGCGACCAAAAGGGTGACTTCCTTCTGGTCGCTTTTATTGACGCATGCGATTGCCCGATAATCTATCGCTTACGCTCTGCTAGTCCTCAACTTCGGAGTGGGAGGAAATAATGTCGCCAGTTGCGGCATCGATGTTGTAGTCGTACTCCGTGGTGCCCTGCTTGAAGCTGACGTCGTAGTGCGGGGCTCCGTCGTCGAGGTCGAGTTCAGCCTCGAGCTCAGTGACGTCGCTCACCGCAAAGCCCGCGTTAGCAAGGGCGATGTCGATGGCCGCCTGGTCGCCGATGTAGGAGTCTGCCGCGGGTGCTGCTGTGCCCGTTGTTGCAGCAGGCGCGCTCGCGGCTTCGGTAGTTGCTGCGGGAGCTGTGGCTTCTGCGCTCGCAGCAGGAGCTTCGGCCGCCGCGCTCGCCGCGGCGCTTTCTGCGGTTGCAGCCGCGCTTGCCGCTGCGCTTTCCGCGGCTGCAGTTGCACTCGCCGCCGCAGCGCTTGCCTCCGATGCTGCCGGGGCAGCGGCACTCGAAGCCGCCTGGGTGCCACCGCATCCCGCCAGTGCCAAGCACGCAGCTAGAGCAGCAGCCGATGCAAGTGCTATCATCTTTTTGCTTAACATACTCCCTCTTTCCCTCTCTGCTTCCATTTGCATGGCGTCTTGCAGGTTTCGGCAAGACGTTTTTCCACGCTGCATATTTTACGCGAATATAGGCCATTGTATCCCGACGCGAATGTACGACGTTACATTCTTATATTCTGCTATACTTCTGTATTCAAAGGGGAGCTGGATGGAATCCGGCTGAGAGGCGGCGTGCTTTCGCTGCGACCCGAGGAACCTGATCCGGGTAATGCCGGCGTAGGGAGAGCGATGAAATTAGCTGCCAAGAAAAGAATCGTACCCGTTGCGGCCATGACTGCATTGCTCGTCGTGTGGGAAGCGGTGTGCCGCACGGGTCTCGTTCCCGCATATCTTCTGCCAGCACCGACGCAGGTCGTCGTCGCACTCGTGACAGATGCGCCGCTTTTGTGGCAGCATACGCTCACAACTTTGCTCGAAGCAGCAGTGGGGCTTGCGGTGGGGGTTGCGCTCGGCTTTGTGCTCGCCGTGATCATGGATTGCTTCGAAATCTTCCATTTGGCCGTGCAACCGCTCATTACCATTTCGCAAACCGTGCCCGCAATCGCCATCGCGCCGCTTCTGGTGCTGTGGTTCGGTTATGGCTTGCTCCCAAAAATCGTGCTTATCGTCCTGACCACGTTTTTCCCAGTTGCCGTCTCGCTGCTTTCCGGCTTTCGCTCGGTCGATCCCGACCAGATTGACCTCATGCGCACGATGCACGCATCGACCTGGCAGATTTTCAGGTACGTGAAGCTTCCTGCCGCTGCGGAGCCGTTTTTCTCTGGCCTCAAGATCAGTGCGACGTATGCGATTGTAGGCGCTGTGATTGCCGAATGGCTCGGAGGGTTTTCGGGTCTCGGCGTTTACATGACGCGGGTGCGCAAGTCGTTTTCGTACGACAAGATGTTCGCTTCGATCCTCGTGATCAG
>CADBQL010000465.1 GCA_902796815.1 uncultured Coriobacteriaceae bacterium
GCGAATTGCTTCGGTTTCGTCGCGGCGATCTGCTCCCAAGCTGCTTCGTCGATGACGAGCGGTGCCTCGCAATGCTCGCGGATGTAGGCGATGCGCTCGGGTGGAAACGCCGGCCACATAGGCACGGCTGTGTGGCCCGCCATCCACACGCCAATCTCGGCAGCAAGGTACTCCATCGACTGCGGTAAGACGATGGGAACAAACGACGCAGTTGCGATCCCCTGCGCGTCGAGCCATGCCGCAACGCGGCAAACCTTTTTCTTCAGCTCGGCATAGGAGGTCGCGCGCGTGCCGCCCGCGTCAACTATGGCCGGATACTTAGCATACGTGTCGAACGCCTCCCATAAGGGTTCCAAGTACTCGTTTCTCATGGCGTATCCTTTTCCTCCTCGATGATAGCCGGGTCCATGCCTGCATCCAGCTGTGTCGCGCACGCGATGCGACAGTGAGCTTCTATGGCGTTCCCTTTTCCACCTCAATGATCGTCAGGTTCATGCCCAGTGTTTGGCTGTGCTGCACGCGCGATGCGACTGCGAGCATCATGACGATGCCCTCGTCATCCACGCTGGAATCGGTAGGGTCAAACGGAGCGCCGTTGTCTCGCAGGGACACCTGCACGCACGAGGGCAAATCGCTCACGATTATGTCGAAGAGCACGCCGCGACCTTTATTGCGCGGTGAGGCGGCGGCGTTGGCCACCATCTCCTCGACGCCCATCGTCGCACGAAGCGCCGTCAGCTCCTCAACGCCGCATTCGTCGAGCGCGGCCTTGACAGCATGGGCGATACCGGCCGCATCGGCGCTCGAAACCGGCACCGTCGCCTCGAACACAACCTCGCGCGGAACGTCGGGAATGAGCAAGATGTTTTTCGCGCCCAGCTTGCGGCGCGTATGTGCAGCCATGATGATGAAAACGCCGAAAGCCAGCACTTCCGCCATCACGAATGCAAGGACTGCGCCGATAAGCCCGAGCCCGTTGGTCAAGACCCAGATGAGCGGCAGGTATAGGACGAGATTTTCGCACAGCGTCAACGTCATGGCGATTTTGCGCTGCTGGATGGTGTTGTAGTAATACGTCATGACGTAGTTCAACGCCAACGGAAGAAAACCGATTGCGTACAGGCGTAAAAGGCAATCCGAACCTTCAATGCCTTCGGGCACGAACAAACGCACGAGCTGATCGGGGAACAGCCAGATCACCACGATGAGCGCCCCCACGCACAACAGGATGACGCGAAACACGTAGCCCACGAGCAAGCGCAGGCCGCGGAAGTCGCGTTCGCCGTACAGCACGCCTTCCATGGGAATGGCTGCTTGCCCGCCACCGCTGAAGAACGCGACAGCGAGCAGTTGGATGTTTCCGCATACCGTGAGGAAGGCGATGCCCTCGACGCCCACGCAATTCCCCACGACGTAGTTGAGGAACAGCAATGCGATACATGCGAACAGCATGCGCAACGCCCCGGGCGCACCGTTCTTGAACACGAGGCCTACCTGGCCTTTTGCAGGTGCGGACTGGCTTTTCGCACGCCCCACCACTCGGCGGAGTCGCAGCGTGCGGTTCGGCCAACGGAAATACAGCAATGAGAGCAAAACGGCCACGAGCATGCCGCAATCGGTCGCGTACGCTGAACCTTCGACGCCCATGCCGAGCGCCCCCATGAACAGCAGGTCAAAGGCAACATTCGCAACTCCAGCCATCGACAGCACCACCGACGATAGCTTGATGCAGCTGTCGGCACGCAACAGCAGCGCCATAACCGAAGCCAAAATGTAGACGGGACTTGCCGCAGCGACAATGCGCAAAAACGTCGCCGTATAGGGAACCGTGGTCGCGTCCGACGAGATGAGCGACGCTATCGGCTCGGCAAAAGGTGCTACGACCAGAGCAAATGCCACCCCCAACACAATGGATAGCAAGATGGAAAGCGAAAACGCGCTATCCGCCGCCTCGCCGTCCCTGCGCCCGATTGCGATGGACGTAAGCGTCGCCCCGCCCACGCCGACGAGCATGCCGAGCACGTTCAGGATGTTCACGATGGGAGATGCCACACGCACACCCGACATGGGCACCGGCCCGAGCAGCTGGCCGACGATAATCGTGTCGGTGACGATGGTTACCTGCAGCAACAGAACAGCAGCGACGGATGCACCGAAAAACTTGCGGTATTGCCCGCCCAAAGCGGCGGACGTACGCGCATACGATGCTGATTTCCCCGTTTCACCCATGAAGACCGTCCTGTCCAACCGACGGTGATTCTCCGCTTCGTTGTGCATTTTGTCATTTTACACTGACCTTTTGGATGGGACGATACGCGTTCGCCTTAAATTGCCGAGTTCGTCAACGATTGCAGGCTCATTTCGCCTGGGGCAACCGGAAACTCACCGCAAAGCCAGCCAGGCATCGGCGACGATTTGCGCATGGTCGAAGGCGAAACCGCTCGAATCAATCAGACGTGCACGCGCGGGCATGAAGCGCGATTCTTTTGCCTCGAAGACAGACAAGAGCACGCCATCTCCTGCATGCACCTCGATTTCATAAGCCCCGTCATCGCGAAGCCTCTCCTGAATTGGGCACCACTGTGCGTCGGACGCATCGTCGCCCGCTTGCGCGACAACGCCCTCTTCCACACAGGAAACGTATGCCGCCGACACGGTCCATCCGCGCGGATCGCGCCCCGGTGTGCTGTATACGCCCAGCTGCTCGGCGACGAGCTCCGTAACGCCCGTCTCCTCTTCCAACTCGCGAAAGGCAGCAGCGTCGGCGTCTTCCCCCTCGTTCACGAAGCCTCCCGGCAGCGCCCAACATCCGAGATAAGGATGGCCGCCGCGACGCACCATGAGCAGCCGCATCTGCCCCTCGTCATTTCGGGAAAACACCGCCACATCTGCCGTGAACGACGGCCGCGGATAGTTCTTGGGGCTGTATTGTGCCAAAAATTCAGATTCAGTTAATCCTCGTGAATCGCGCAATTCCATAGCCATCTCACCTCTCCAAACTCAAGTCCTCGAATGAACCATTCACCAGCGCGCAAACCTTTTGCCCACATGAGCTTTGCGCTCATAATAGTAGCGAGAACCCTGCTTGCAGGCTAGCCACCTCACGTAAAATAGCGCGCGCCGCCAACGCAGCAAGGCGGCAAACACCTCGATAGCGGCAGGGCTGTGAGGCGGTCGGCGGTGTCGAGCGCGCGGCTTGGCGGGCGGCGCCTTCGGACACACGCGGTGAAGCGCGCGGCAAACCCCTCGATAACGGCGAGGCCGGGAGCGTGTGCCCCCGGCCTCTGACTACGCTCCGGCTTTTGGCCCGAGCGCTTCCTTTAGTCGAATCTAGAAATCGATATCGGTGTCGTAATAGCAGGCTGCGAGCACCATTTCCATCTGCTCCTGCGAAGGAACAATCGGGTTCGAGCCCGTGCAGGCATCGCCGATGGCGTTCGTAGCGATAGCGGACTTGCGCTCTTCGAACACTTCCACGGGGACGAAGCCGGCCTCTGCCGGATACGAATCAGCACCATAAGTCTGGATGCCGTGCGGGATGTTCAGCTGATCGTTCAAGCCGCGCAGGAACTCGATGAGTGCAGCCGTCTTGGCCTTGTCATCGGCGCCGCCCAAACCGAACTCATCGGCGAGCTGCGCATAGCGAGCGAGCGCGACTGGGTCGTTCGCGTTGAAGGCGACGACCTTCGGCAGGTACATGGCGTTCGCGGCGCCATGGATGATGTGGGCACCATCGCCGTAATCCGTAAAGGCAGCGCCGGTCTTGTGTGCCAGCGAATGGACGATGCCCAAAAGGCCGCTGGAGAAAGCGATGCCTGCCATGCACTGCGCGTCATGCATTGCCGCACGCGCATCCATGTCGCCGTTGAACGAAGGAACGATGGAGTCCTTGATGATCTTGGCGGCGCTCAAGGCCATGGCGTCGGTGTAACGACTGCGCGCAGTGGAAACCCATGCCTCGATGCAGTGCGTGAGGGCATCCATGCCGGTATGCGCTACCAGCTTCGGCGGCAGCGATGCCACCAGGTCAGGATCGACGATTGCAACATCGGGCGTAATCTGGAAGTCGGCAATCGGGAACTTGATGCCCTGATCGTAATCGGTGATGATGGAGAACGCGGTAACCTCAGTGCCCGTGCCCGATGTTGATGTGACAGCGCAGAAATGAGCCTTCGTGCGCAGCTCGGGAAGACCGAAGACCTTGCACATGTCCTCGAACGTGCAATCGGGATACTCGTACTTGATCCACATGGCCTTGGCTGCGTCGATGGGGCTGCC
>CADBQL010000466.1 GCA_902796815.1 uncultured Coriobacteriaceae bacterium
GGTTGGCTGAAGCAGTGGGCGCGTTTCAGGCTGTGGATTGTTTGCAACCTAGTGGGGCGTTCTGGCGCGTGGGTGGGTTTGGATGACCTTGCATTACCTTCGGTTTCCTAACCAGCTAGTTCCCAGTTCGCACTTGTTGTTGAAATCCCCCTCTGCTTAGCGCTTCCAGCGCATCCGCGCAGTCCAGTCCCATCTCTAAAATTTAGTAACGTGCAATCGGTACGACTTTTCCGTTCGGCTCTTCAGGTGCTCCCTCAATCCTGGGTCGGTGGCGAAGACGTAGCAGCCCTTCATGCCCCTCGTCATCAAGGTCCTGTACGTGTTCTTGATTATCTCGTCAGCGAGCCGATGCGCTCGCTCCGGATCTTCCTCCTCCATCGTCTTGAGGCCCCTTATCGACTGGTCGGTCCTGGCTCGCTTCGTGTAGTCAGTGACCAGGTGGCCGTTCTCGTAGCGCAGGTCATCGCCGATGATCACGCCGACGTATTCGAACTCCAGGCCCTGCGTGGTGTGTATGCATCCCGCTTCGTTTACCGAGGTGGGGCTGAGCGCGAAGGCCTCTCCGCCGTCGAGGTTCCAGCTGATCTCGAATTCGTCGATCGTGATTTCGTGCACGTTGGTGTCGGCACGTCCGGCTTTCGGCCAGTTCCAGCAGTATCCGGCTAGAATGCGCGACTTATTGGAGTTCTCGTTCCGTTTGACAACCGCTTCTCGCATTTCCTGCGGCGAATCGAATGCAACGAATTCGTAGTTGATGCCATCGAGGTCGTAGTTTGCCGTATCGCGAATCTCTAGCACATCGTCGAGCCAAGCGAGATATCCGTCGGAACCGTTGCATCGAAACTGCGAGACGAGCTCCTCCTCGAAGATTTCTGCGCCATTGACAGCAGCCCAGTGCTTAATCTCGCCAACGCTTCCGATGTCCTTAACTGTTACGCGTTGGCTTTCGTCGATGAAGAATACGCTCAGCCTTGCCGCGCGGATGATCTCGAAAATCTGATTGATTCCCTGGTTCCCATAGATCCCTGATTTTTCATTGAGTCTGTGAGCTTCGTCGGCAAGGATGACTCCAACTGCGTTTTCCGGCGTATCGACATACGCACCTGAGCTCTTGAACATGTTGTCTATGCTGCTCTTTGTCCTATGGCCTTTGAGTTTCCGTGCGTATACCGTGCGCGGGGCGCTGTTTTTCGAGCAATACTGCACGAAGACTCCCTCTTGGGTGAGTCTAGCCAGCAGATTAATGGCGATGACAGTCTTGCCAGTACCGGGTCCCCCTTGGGCGATGAGCACGCGTTTCTTCCCGTCTGTCTCGCATCTGCGAGACAGTTCCATGATGCGTTCGAAAACAACTTTTTGGTCATCTATCAGGGTAAACTCGGGGTTGCTTTCGAGCATGCTCACAATGGCATCCTGCAAGCTCTTCGAGGGCTTGATGCGACCGTTGTCGATTTCGTAGAGGATTTCTCCGCCGTCGCCTTCCTCGACTACTTTCTTGATGTAGTCACGCAGTTTTTTGACGTCTCCTTTGGCAAAAGCAGGCGCGTCATCCAAGTAGTCTGCGTAGATTGGGTCGTCAAGCGGATCGTTCTTGGACCTCATGTAGTTGTGCAGATAGGCGCATGGCCACAGCTTGACCTCTTCGATTTGCGCGTACTCGTTGTAGTCCCGAATCATCTCCGCATAGCTCCAAGCTTGGTAGGAGGGATGTACTACTCGTCGGAGCGCTCCGCCCGTGAACGTTTCCACAAGCCCATCCAAGCCGTCTACCTTTTTTAGCTCCTGCCACTGCTTGAGCTCGATTATGACCACGTTAGCTTTTCCTTTGCGGTCATAACCAGAGAGAAGAAAGTCTACGCGCTTGGCCGTGTTCGGAAGATTGTATTCAATTGCTACACCAGAATCATCAGGGATTTTTCGGTCATTGAGCACTTTGTACATGTACTCAAGTGAATTGACCCAAGATTGAAACTCGGAATCGCTAGTTCTGCGGTGCATTTTTTCGAGGATGCTGTCCCGAATGCTGTAAGCGATGGTGTCCTCTTCAACTTCGGTCATGAAGTCCATTTTGCTTCCGCTGTAGATGATCATTTAAAGCTCCGTGTACTTCTTCGAGTTGCCGCGTGCTTTATCGGCTGGGTATTTGTTGGCGTTCGCGTCTATTTTATCGCTCACAATGTCAGCCAGGTCAACACCTAGCGCATCGGCTAGGTAGATGCAGTAGATGGTGACATCAGCGAGTTCTTCGGCTATGTATTCCCGCTTATCCGGCATCGTCAGATTGGCGCCTGACCACTGGAACGCTTCGAGCAATTCCGCCGCCTCGAGACATATCGATATGGCCAAGTCTTTTGGGTTGTGGAATTGTTCCCAATCGCGTTCTTTCCGGAACGCAAGCGCTTTTTTCTGGGCTTCTTCGAATGTCATTGCGGGTTCCTTCCGGTTTCGCCGAGTTGTCTCGGGTTCGTTGATTGGCTCGGCTGATGCAATGGGTATTGCTGGTAGTCTGTTTGGTATCTAATTATGCTCGATTCTGGTTCGGCATGAGCGTGAAAAAACGCGTAGATAAGCCAGGATGCTACTCGGGATGAACAAGGGACGAAGGTTTGTTCACGTTCGTTAGCGCTTCGTCACCCGGCAGACTAACTCCGCTGAACGCGAACAAATGCCCCAATGCTCAAAGATCTCCTGAAGATATTCGCATATAATATCTTCAGCAAAAGGAGACGGGAGGTAACTATGCCGAAGATCATCTCGAGTACCGCTCTCAGGAACGAGTACAACGACGTTTCCAACTGGTGCCACGATAGTGCCGATGCCGCGTTCGTCACGTGGAACGGAGCGGGTGATCTTGCCGTCATGAGCATAGAAGCCTACGACGATCTTTCCGCGAGAGCATCACTTTACGACAAGCTTCTCGAAGGGCGCGCGGACGTTCGTAAAGGGCGCGTTCGGGACGCGCGTGAGGCGCTCGCCGACCTCAGGGCCAGCCTCTCATGAAGCGCTATTCCGTCGCGGTCGCCGAAACGGCTGGGAGGGATCTCGCCGGGATTGTCGGGTACCTGCCGGAACGACTCGGCAACCCGACCGCCGCCATCAGCTTCCTCGATGAGTTCGAGAAGCTCATCTCGTCGCTTGAAACCCTTCCGACATCGCATGCCCGAGTGCGCGACGAGTTGCTTGCACTCGCGGGCTACCGCTGGTCGGCCGTAGGGTCGTACATGGCGTTCTTCACGATCGACGAGGAAGCCTCGACGGTCTACGTTGAGCGCGTGCTCCACGGGACCATGAGCTGGCGAGAGATAGTCTAGCATGGCCACGAAGACGGGTGCGCTGCTGGGTTCAAGCAGGGCGCTTATTGGGGCGTTATGAGGCCGCAGATGCGGCTTTGGGCAAATTTCGCCACCGCATTTGACAAAATGCAAGAATGTTAACGCCACTTTCGCCTCCGCTGGCGTTTTGGGAGGATTCAGGCTGGCGTTTTCCCAGGTCGCCAAAAAGCCCCGAAAAAAGCCAACGTTTCGAC
>CADBQL010000467.1 GCA_902796815.1 uncultured Coriobacteriaceae bacterium
ATGACGCCGGGCATGAAGCGTTGACTCACGGAAGCTGGGCGCAGAATCGAGCCGTACTGGTTGTACACGCGGACCCAGTCGCCGCTCTTGACGCCTCGCTCCTCCGCATCGGCGGCGGCGATGAACACCGGGTTGGTGAACGCATGGCGCAGCCACGGCAGGTTGTCGAACTGCGTATGCGAGCGGCGCAGGTAATGCGGCGTGAACATCTGGATGGGGTACTCCCCCTTCTCGCCGTTGATGTCGCCGTCGACGAAGCTTTCCTCGTAACCGTTGATGGGCACCTTGTAGGACGGATACGGCTTCCAGGTGAAGTCTTTAGTGCGACCGGCGGCGTTCAGCATATCGGCCTTGGTCTGGCTGTAGATCTCGAACTTGCCGCTGACCGTCCCGAGCGGATTGGCTTTGGGGTCCTTGATGAAGTTCTGGTAACCGTAGTAGGTGTAACCGTCGCCCGCCTTGCGCTCGACTTTGTACACGCCTTTCTCCAAGATCTCGCTGACCGGCATGAAACCATCTTGCGGCTTGCCCTTGGCGCCGAGCGCCTCGATTTCCTCGGCGGTGAAGCTGAACATGTTGCCCCACTTGCCCGTTTTCTCGTCGCGCATGGTCGTGGTGGAAAGCAGGTTGTACCACTGCTGCTCTTCGCTTGTGGGATACATCTCATCGGCGGGAAGCCCCATGGCCTTGGCCAGCCCATAGCCGACTTGCTGGTCGGTCTTGGCCTCGAACATGGGCTCGCACACCTTGCGGCCGATGACGAGCGCCTCGCGGTTGGCATACCAGGTTGCCTGGTTGCGCATGCCGTTGATTTCCCATTCGCTCACGGTGGGCAACACCACGTCAGCGTATTTCGCCTGGGTGGTAAACTGCCGAGCGGTGGTTACGACGAAGTCGACCTTGCGCATAGCCTCGACGCCCTGCATCGCGTCGAGCTTCGTGTTCATGGAGGCCACCGTGTCCATGACGATGACGTGGATATCGGCCTCTTCCTGGCTTTCGGGGAGCAACACGCCGAACACGATGTTGCCGGTGTTGTTGAACTTTCCCTCGAGCACAGCCGGCCACAACTCGTTATCGTTGACGACCGATTCGATGGGGTTGGGATAAACCGTGCCGCCGGCCGCCCAGTCGCCCGCCAGGAATATCGGGTCGTTCTTCGGCGAACCCACCGCGCCATGGTAGGCGCAGTCAGCGCAATTGCCTGACTTGCCGATATGTCCGCCCATGAGGCTAATAGTCGTGTAGAGCTGAAGCAGGTTGTCGGAGTCGTTGCAGCGGAAGGCGGCGTTGCTGCGCAGATGCATGACGTTGTTGTTCTTGCGCATCATGTCGGCATACCAGCGGATGTCCTCGACCGGCGTGCCGGTGATGGGGCTTGCCCATTCGGCGCTCTTGGGCGTGTCGTCGTAGGCGCCCATGAGATAGTCGTAGAAATTCTCCTTGACCTTGGCGTCCTTTGGCATGGCGTCGCCGTTGATGCCCACGGTGTATTTGGCGAGGAAATCCCAATCGATGACCTTGCCCTTGCCCTCGGCCTCGTCGAGCTTGAACATCTCGTACGCCACGGCCAGCAAAAGCGCAGTGTCGGCGCCGGGGCGCACGCGAATCCACTTGGCATGGAAGTGAGCTGCCGTCATGTTGAACTCGGGACCCACGTACACGAACTGCGTGCCGCCCTGCTTGGCCTCATCGAACGCGTAGGTGTAGGTGCCGGGGCTCGCCCATGCCTGGTTGCATCCGTACAACACGATGTAATCGGCGTTCACGAAGTCCATGCGGTCGTTGCTCTCGCCGATGCCGTTGAGCGGCGTGCCGATGACGGGATCGGAATAGTACTGGCAGCTGCCGAACGACTCGGTGCTACTAGACGAGAGCCCGCCGCCGAGCCCGTTGATGCAATTGGCGATCTGGCCGAACGACGTCGAGGTTCCCGCATACAGGATGGAACGGTTGCCGTATTGGTCGATTGCCTTTTTCACCTGCTCCGAAACGATCTGGAAAGCCTCGTCCCAGCTGATGCGCTCCCACTCGTCAACGCTGCGCTTCTCGCCGTTGGGAGCGTCGGCGCTCCAGCCCTTGCGCTTCATGGGATACTTCAAACGGTCAACGCCGAAGGTATCCTGCTGCTTGGAACGACCGCGCGGGCACGAGCGCAGCTGGGGGCTCGCCCACGTGTCTTCGGTGGTATCGTCGGTCTTCTGACGAAGAACAACACCGTCTTTCACCAGCACCTTGTTCTCGCAGAAACCCCCGCAGTTTGCGTTGCACACGATGGGAATCCACTCGGCGCCGCTTTCGGGATCGAACTCGGGATCGACGGTAACGCCTTTGATACTTGCCGCATCGCCCGTTTTGGCCACCTGGGTCTCGGCCTGGCAGCCGGTAAGCGCCAGCGCCGCGGCCGCCGCAGCGCTAGCAGCGACGAACGACCTTCTCGTCAGTTTCAGGTCATCGATGTGAGCCATTCTGCCCCTCCTCGTGTTCGCGAGATTTCTTTCTCACCTTGTTCACCTTGTTGTGATGGAGTCACCTTACCGAATGGCGGCATAACGGAACAGCGACAGATAGCGCACCCGTTTTAATGTGGGACAAAAGCGGGAATCTGTTCTGCTCGACAATGCGCCATCCCGCTTAAAATATGAGTTGCCTAACATATATAAAAACATCCGCCTGCAGGACAAGGACCAGTACCGCAGCTTCGAGACGGGTTTGCGCGCGCAGCTTTCCCACCTTTCCGAAAACCGCGAATTCTTTGCCGCGGCGTTGCGTTGCCATGGGCAGAACTCGCTGTCAGACTACATGGTCGAGACGAACGAGGAGTACATAACGGAATGCTGGCAGGCGGCCCATGGCAAAGCACCCGACTCAAGAGTCGCATCGGCTGTAGCGTTTTCAGCGGCCGGTTTTTCGTATTTGTTGAAGCGTTGGGTCTTAAACGACTGCGCCGAAGATCCCAGCTCCGTCGTTGCCGTAATCTGCGACTGCATCCCATCCGCCATCTTGGAGACGCTCTACTAGCAGTTCAAGTCACTTCGCAAGGTTATCCAAGACATGCACCTAGGCGATCGATGCGGCGCAAGCATGCGCCTCTTCAGCTTTTC
>CADBQL010000468.1 GCA_902796815.1 uncultured Coriobacteriaceae bacterium
CGGCGATGGGGTTCGATCCGAGCATGGCCATGCGCCCGAACGTCGGCACCATGATGGCCTCGGAGTTCGTGCACGAAAACCCTATGAGTCCCTGATCGGAAGCCATCTGCGCATAGTAACCCGCAATGCCGTAGTGGTTGGACTCGCGCACGCTCACGATGCCGATGCCGCTCGTCTTCGCCTTCTCGATTGCCTTTTCCATGGCAAAAATTCCGATGAGCTGGCCCATTCCCGAATGACCGTCGATAACGGCGCTCACAGGCGTCTCGAATACGACTTCGGGCTCGGCCTCGCGATGAATCGTGCCTTTCTCGAGGCCCTTATGGTAGCGCACCATGCGCTGCATGCCGTGGCTTTCGATGCCATACAGATCAGCGGTGAGCAGCACGTCGCTGATCTGGGCGCTTTGCGCGTCGTCAAATCCGAACGCCTTGAATGCGTCGGCGCAGAACGCCTCCAGGGTTTCCAAACTCCAGGTAACATATGCCATCGAACAACCTCCCGTAGCGCTTGTTTCTTGCCATGCGAAAGTGTAGCACTCCGATGACCGCGCGACGCGTCACACGGATTCCCTAGTGTGACAATTCCCACGCGGAATTGTCACACGCCTGTTAAAACCGCGCGCAAACCGACGGCACGCCGCGCCACGATGCTAGAATCAGGCATGTTCCACAAGCATCCGAGTAAGGTATTCCTCATGCAAAACGTCATCGTATTGGATTTTGGAGCACAGTATGGCCAGCTCATCGCGCGACGCGTGCGTGATTTGCGCGTCTACTCCGAAATCCTGCCCTGCGACACTCCCGCCGCAGAAATCGCCGCAGCAAACCCGTCGGCCATCATCCTTTCCGGCGGTCCAGCGAGCGTTTACGCGCCGGACGCGCCCGCCGTCGATCCTGCAATCTTCGAGTTGGGGCTGCCCATCCTGGGTTTCTGCTACGGACAGCAGATCATGGCCAAGACGCTCGGCGGCATGGTCGGCCACACCGAAGTCGGCGAGTACGGGCCGGCGACTATCGCGCGGGTCTCCCCTTCCCGCCTACTCGACGGCACACCTGACGAACAGACCGTCTGGATGAGCCACCGCGACTCGGTCGCCATGGTGCCCGAAGGCTTCGTCATCACGTCGAGCACGCAAGTCTGCCCCGTCGCGTCGATGGAATGCGCAGCGCGCAACCTTTACGCCACGCAGTTCCACCCCGAGGTTCGCCACACCACGTACGGAACGCAGATCCTTTCTAATTTCCTGTTCGGCATTTGCGGCCTCAAACCCACATGGAGCATGGACAACCTGATCGAGGCGCTTGTCGACGACGTGCGCGCAAAAGTCGGCAACGACCGCGTTATCCTCGGGCTTTCGGGCGGCGTCGATTCGAGCGTGGTCGGCGCGCTCCTCTCAAGAGCCATCGGCAAGCAGCTCACCTGCGTGTTCGTAAACCACGGCCTTTTGCGCAAAAACGAGCCCGAAGAGGTTGAGGAGGTCTTTACCAAGCAGTTCGACGTCGATTTCGTGCACGTGCACGCCGAGGAGCGTTATGCGGAGCTGCTCGCCGGCGTGACCGACCCCGAAGCCAAGCGGAAAACCATCGGCACGCAATTCTGGGAGGAGTTCTTCGCCGTAGCGCAAGACCTCGCCGAGGACGGCCGTCCCGTCAAGTTCCTCGCACAGGGTACGATCTACCCCGATATCATCGAATCCGGTGCGCGCAAGACGGGCGGAAAAGCCTCCACGATCAAAAGCCACCACAACCTCATCCCCTTCCCCGAAGGTGTGAGCTTCGAGCTCATCGAGCCGCTCGACCACTTCTTCAAAGACGAAGTCCGCGCGCTCGGCACGGCGCTGGGATTGCCCGACCACATCGTGTGGCGCCAGCCTTTCCCCGGCCCCGGCCTGGCCATACGCATCATCGGCGATGTGACGCCCGAAAAGCTCGAAATCCTCAAGAACGCCGACGCCGTCGTGCGCGAGGAGCTCGATGCCTACAACGCGCGCCTTTTCGAGCAGACCGGCGAGCGCAACTCCGAGCACAGCTGCTGGCAGTATTTCGCCGTGCTACCCGACATCCGAAGCGTCGGCGTCATGGGCGACGAGCGCACGTACCAGCGGCCCATCATCGTCCGCGCCGTCGAGAGCACCGACGCCATGACCGCCGAC
>CADBQL010000469.1 GCA_902796815.1 uncultured Coriobacteriaceae bacterium
CCGTTGCAGCCAATGCCCAAAAGCTGCATATCGACGCCACCGGCCTCGGCGATTGCCTGGTCATACCCTGCCAGCGCATCATCTGATGTATCGATGCCGCTCGGAATATGCACGGCATTCGGATCAAGGTCGATCTTGTTGAACAGGTTCGTGTCCATGAAGTAACGGTAGCTCTGATCATGGGTGGGCTCGAGGCCTACGTACTCGTCCAAATTGAATGTCGTGACGTCCTTGAAGCTGATCTCGCCCGCATCGCACATTTTGACGAGTTCGGCGTACAGATCGAGCGGCGTCGACCCGGTAGCGAAGCCGAGCACTGCATTGGGTTTTGCGTCGAGAATCTCCTTGTAGATGGAAGCCGCCTGCTTCGCGATTCCTTCGGGAGTGTCGATGATGACCTTCATGTTGTTCCTTCCTAAAATGACCGACCTTGTTTAGCGCAAAATCTCTTATTTAGTCGATGCCCAATTCGGCGATGACCACATCAGCGATTTCGCGACAATGACGTTTTGTATCTTCGTCGCTGGCCGCTTCGACCATGACGCGAACCAGGGGTTCGGTTCCACTCGGGCGCAGCAAGACGCGACCAGTATCCCCCATAGCCTCTTCGGCAGCCTTGACCGCAGCCTTCACAGCTTCGTTTTCCTTCACGGCATCTTTGTCGGACACGCGCACGTTAATGAGCTCCTGCGGATAACGGGTGAAGACCTTTGCCGCCTCGTCGACGGTCATACCCAACCGCCTCGTAGCAGCCAAGAACTGCACGGCGGTCATAAGCCCATCGCCCGTCGAGTTGTGTTCGAGCATAATCAGATGCCCGCTCTGCTCACCGCCGATGGCGTAACCCTGGGCACGCATCTCCTCGAGCACGTAGCGGTCACCGACCTTGGTTTGGACGACCTTGATGCCATGCTTTTCCATGCAGCGCACGAACCCCAGGTTGCACATGACGGTCGAGACAACCGTGTCCTTGGGCAGGCAACCGCGCTGCTTTAAATCGATGGCCAGCACAGCTTCCATCATGTCGCCGTCGATTACGTTGCCCTGGCTATCGACGAGCATCACGCGATCGGCGTCGCCGTCATGCGCGATACCCGCATCAGCGCCGATTTCACTCACGTATTCCTTGAGCGGCTCGAGATTGGTCGAACCGCATTGCACGTTGATATCGAGTCCGGTGAAGCTGTCGTTCATCGGGCGCGTATCGGCACCGAGCATCTCGAGCGCTTGGAAGCTCGTCATGCTCGAAGCGCCGTGTCCGCAATCCAGAGCTATCTTCATGCCCGAGAAGCTAGCATCCTGCGCGCGAATCGAATCGACTGCATGATGCACGTAACGCTCGACGGCATCGGGCACCTCTTCGATCGTGCCCACCGCATCGCCTGCAGGCCGCTCGACGTCAAGCGTTCCAGATTCGATGGCCTCCTGAATCTGATCCTCGACCTCGTCAGGCAACTTGAAACCCTGCCTATCAAATAACTTGATGCCGTTGTACTCAGGCGGATTGTGACTCGCGCTGATCACAATGCCGCCATCGCATTCAAGTTGCTTCGTCAGAAGCGCAATGGCAGGCGTCGGGATTATACCCGCGAGAAGAGCTGTCCCGCCCATGCTCGTGATGCCGGCGCATACGGCTGCCTCGAGCATATCACCCGATAGGCGCGTATCTTTGCCAACCAAAATGCGCGTTCCCTGGAAACGTACGGCTGCTTGGCCGAGGCGAAATGCTAATGGGCAGGTCAAATCGATATTTGCGACGCCACGAACGCCGTCGGTTCCAAACATACGTCCCATACGTTGACCTTTCTATACAACAATGCGAAAACGCATCCGTGCAAATGAACTCTGCAATTATAGTATGGCTGGTATGTTGTTCAATGTTAATTCTTTGTTGCCCACAGAAAGCATGGGTCGTAGGGTTTGCAAGCTTCGACCCGCAGAGGTAGACAAGGCGTCCACCCAAGACCAACACAGACAGTAAGTTAAGTTTGCACCATTTGAGACGATGACTGCTGCAGATCATGGTGTTTGCAAACGAGAAGGTCGCGGCAAGCCACCTCTTGCAGTTTCTTTTTCGTGATGTGATACCCTCGGACAAGTAGGTATTCTTGGCTTCGGAAGGGTCTTTATGAATGAACGGTTTTCGCGCACCGAACTTTTGATTGGCCCTGATGCCATGGTTAGGCTCGCGTCCGCGCGCGTCGCCGTATTCGGAATCGGCGGAGTCGGCGGATACGCTGTCGAAACGCTTGCGCGGTGCGGGATTGGCGCGCTCGACCTCATCGATAGCGACCTGGTTGGCATCACCAACGTCAATCGGCAGATCATAGCCCTAGAAAGTACTATTGGGCGAGAAAAGGTTGCCGTCGCATCCGAGCGCATTCGAGACATAAACCCCGAATGCAGGGTGCGAGCACATCAATGCTTCTATTTGCCGGCAACGGCCGACGACTTCGATTTTTCTGAATATGACTATATTCTGGATGCAGTCGATACCATAACAGCAAAGCTGCAGCTCATCGAGCGCGCACACGAAGCGGGTACGCCCATCATCTCCTGTATGGGCACCGCATACAAGCTCGATCCAACCGCGTTTCGCGTTGCCGACATCTACGAGACGAGCATATGTCCGCTGGCACGAATTATCCGAAAGGAATGCCGCAAACGCGGAATCAAGCACCTAAAAGTCGTCTACTCCACCGAGCCCGCGCACGCGCGCTTTGGCGGAACCAACCTCGAAGATATACGTTGCGAAATGGGAACGATCGACGATGGCGGCCATCGCGTCGGCCGAGCCGGCATCCCCGCCTCAATTGCCTTTGTCCCCCCAGCAGCCGGACTTGCCATGGCCGCCGAAGTGATAAAAGACCTCATCAGCGTCGAATGAGTCGCGCCCCTGGGGCGTGACTCACTGCGGGACGGCGACCGGCCCCCGAATGAGTTTCGCCCCTGAGGCGTGACTCATCATTGTAAAGCCCAGCTTAGCGCGGTGCGATTTCCTCGTCGGTCAGATAGCAAGCGGGATCAGGCGCCCAAAGGTCGCCCGTCGCCGCTTCGGCGCGCACACGGAAGTTTCCGCCGCAGACGTTGAGGAAACGGCAGGTTTTGCAGCGGCCTTTCACAAAAGGTCGCTTGTCCTTGAGCCGATACATGAGCTCGCTTTGCTCGGTCGTGCGGCTTACGTCCATCCAGATTTCGGAGAAAGGCCTCTCGCGCACGTTCCCAAAGCTGAAATGACGCCAGAACTGATCAGCGTACACTTCCCCATCCCAGCTCACGCACGAAATACCGTTCCCAGTTGAGTTACCCTGGTTCCACTCGAGCAGCTGCATGACGTCACGGGCGCGCTCCGGATCTTCCTTGAGCAGCTCCAAGTAGACGAAAGGCGCATCGGCATGATTATCAACCGTCAAAATCTCAGGCGTCCCGCCTTCGTCGAACCAGGCACGCGTGCGGTCCATAATCAGGCGCACGACTGCGCGCGTCTGCTCGTGCGTCAGGTCCATGTCCATCATTTCGGAGCCTCGGCCCGTATATACGAGGTGGTAAAAGCAAGCGCGCTTGATTTGGTTTTCGCGCATTATGTCGAACACGTCGTCGATCTCGGTGTAATTGAGCTTGTTGATGGTAAAACGCAAACCGACCTTGATGCCGGCATCGCGCGCGTTAGCAATCCCTTGCATGGAACGGTCGAAAGCTCCCTTGACACCGCGGAACGCATCGTGCGTCTCGCGCTTGCCGTCGATGGAAATGCCCACGTACGACAATCCCACCTTCGCGAATTCTTGAGCAAGATCAGGCGTAATCAGCGTTCCATTCGTCGAAATGACCACGCGCATGCCCGCCTGCTTGGCATACGCCATGAGCTCGAGCAGATCATCTCGCACGCACGGTTCCCCGCCGCTGAATAACAGCACCGGACAGCCAAATGCTGCAAGATCATCGATCATGGCTTTGGCCTCATCGGTCGAAAGCTGGTCATACACGTTCGCGTCGGAACCGGCATAGCAATGCTGACAGCGCAGATTGCACGTTTTCGTGCAATTCCACACGACGACCGGCTTTTTGTCGCGGGAGAATTGCAAAAGCCCGCTCGGCAAATCCTTCGAGCGTCGCTTGTATCGCAGGACATCTGCAGGCTCTACAGCGCCGCAGTACAGTTTCGAAATACCTATCACGTTTTATCCCTCTCTTTTGAGGCTTTGTCGGCTTGCCCTTTCCCTCTCAGAATGCCGCCCGTAGCCCTATAGCATGGTAGCCTTCATCCGCAGTTCGGATAACTGCGAAAATGGATAGTCTTCTGTTTTCGCTGCTCAATGAGTCGCGCCCCAGGGGCATGACTCACTTCCCGAACGAGTCGCGCCCCAGGGGCATGACTCACGGCGCCAAAGCCTAAGCTCATGGCGACACGGTAGCATCGTTCACAAACTCAATGAGCGCATTACGCGAATGAACATCAAGCTTGCGATAGAGGTTCTTCTGGTGAAAGCGCACGGTGCTTTCCGATACGACGAGCTTCTCAGCAATGTAGCCGCACGAGAAGCCCTGAGCAGTAAGAAACGCGACTTCCGACTCGCGAGGCGTGAGCCCATAGCCGTCGGTAATCGTCTCAATGCGGGATTGCAGCAGATCGAGGGGGTTCGGCGATTCGATTTCGTCTTCATGGTCGTCCGATTCCGCATGACCCAAATCGCGACCCCGCTTTGAGCTTTCCGCCTGGTCTAAAGCTGATTCCGATTCGAGACGCTCCGCTTGATCTTCAGATGCTCCCGGCTTCAGACGCGCAATCTCGTCGCCGGCATTCAGAAGATTGGGATTATTCTCGCCAGAATCAGTCGTTTCTTTCTCAGGACTGTCCAGGTTTTCGAACAAACCTTCCGACAACGACAAGATTCCCACCGTGCCAAACGCATGACGATAAAGTGCGTACGTCACAACAAGCACCACGCCAAGCGCAATGACCACCAAACAGGCAACGCCACCAAGGTTTTGCATGCTATGAGGTAGCACAGATCCGATCAAATCCCCGAGGACCGTGCCCATCGAGCCGTTTGCGCCCACGAGAATCACAGCGACCAAGAACGCACGGGGAATTCGCAGGCTCGAGAACAATGCCGGAAAAATCGCCCAATGCAGGTAATGCGAGCAAAACACCGCAGCTAGTATGAGCCCCACGGCAACTTGGATGGAAGCGCG
>CADBQL010000470.1 GCA_902796815.1 uncultured Coriobacteriaceae bacterium
CGATGGGGCGTCTGGGCATACGGCAGACGCGCAGCCGTCAGAGGCTGCACGCTCATCGAGCGCACGGCCGTCGGATCAGGTGCGTACGTCGACTGCGCAGCCATCGGACTTGGCGCGAAAGGGCTCGGCATGGGAACTCGAGGAATCGCTGCCGTTTTTGGAGGCGATTGAGCGCATGCGCCCGCTGTTCTGGCGCGACGACCATGAGCCCTGGAATCTTCTGAAGCTGAACGATGACTTCGAGAACGCGCCTGACCAGGGTGGACGGCAGGACGAACCTGGCGACGCGAACGAGGAAGAGTCCGAAGACCAACAGCAAGCCGACGCTGGCGAAGAGCAGCAATCCGGTGCCGATGACGGGCAGGAAGCTGGCGCTGGCGAGGGTGAGGGCGAAGGCGAGGCCGCAGACGGCGCCGAAGGCGATTCGGGCGATGCGGCTTCCGACGGTTCTTCCGAAGGCGCAGATGGTGATGGCGATCAGCAGGGCGATGTCGGTGACGGAGCCGAAGGCGATGGCGCGCAAGGCGATGGCTCCGAGGGCAGCTCCGACGCAGATGGAGAAGGTGCGGCGCCTGACGATGCCCTGCGCGATGAGGAAACCGACGCGACAGCCAAAGCTGCACGGTCGAGCGCGAACGCCGCCAATCAATCGGCCGCCGCAGCAGCTGCGGCCGCTGCCGATGCAGACGAAGACGCCGACGAAGACGCCCTTGAGGGCGCAGAAGCGCAGGCCAGCGCGTTTGCCCCCATGCCCGGAGGCGCCGATCAAGCCGATATTTACGGCTACGTCGAAAAAGACCTGCAGGAAATCGTCGACATGGCGCGTCTTTCCGAAATCGAATGGGCCGACATCAGCAAGCGCATCGAGGCCGACCTGAAGACCATGTCGAGCATGCGCGGTTACGAGGCGGGCGCGTTCATGGCCAACCTCGCGCTCGTGAACAGGAGCCGCATCAACTATGCGGAATTCCTGCGCCGTTTCTCGACCGCGCAAGAAGACGCCCATATGAGCGACGACGAATTCGACTACATATATTATATGTACGGGTTGGACCGTTACGGAAACATGCCGCTCGTCGAGCCGCTCGAAAGCCGCGAGACGTTCCGCGTCCGCGATTTCGTCATTGCGCTCGACACGTCCGGCTCGACGACGGGCGAGCTCGAGCGGCTTTTCGTCACGCGCACGCTCGAGCTGCTCAAGCAATCGGCCCATAGCGGCGAGGAAGTGAACATCCACATCGTCCAATGCGATTCGAAGATTCCCAAGGTGACGATTATCACCGATGTCGACCAGCTCGACGAATTCGACGAGTTGTTCGAGGTGTACGGCATGGGCGGCACCGATTTCAGGCCTGTGTTCACCTACGTGGATGACTTGCTGCAGCAAGGGCATTTCGGCAATTTACGAGGGCTTTTGTACTTCACCGACGGCATGGGCACCTATCCCGCAAGCCCGCCGTCCTACGACACCGCCTTCGTATTCGTGGAGAATGAAGGCAAGGAAATGAAAGTGCCCCCGTGGGCAATGCGGGTGGTTCTCGACGAGGACATGATACGTGAGTGGTAAGCCATTTTGATTCGAACAGGAGCTAACAGATGAATATCAACGATGCGAAAATCCAGGTCAAGAACACCGTAGTGGCTTACTTGGCACGTGACGAGATGGGGATGTCCCGCATCCCGTCCGAGCAGCAGCGCCCGATTTTCCTCATCGGTGCGCCCGGCATCGGCAAGACCGCCATCATGTCGCAGATTGCCGATGAGCTCGACATCGGACTCGTGTCCTACTCCATGACCCACCACACCCGCCAAAGCGCTCTGGGCCTGCCTTTCATCGTTCACCGCGAGTACGAGGGCAAATCGTTCGACGTTTCGGAATACACGATGAGCGAGATCATCTCGTCGATTTACGATTACATGGAAAAGACTGGGTTGTCGAGCGGCATCCTGTTCCTCGACGAGATCAACTGCGTTTCCGAGACGCTGTACCCCTCGATGCTTCAGTTCTTGCAGTTCAAGATGTTCGGTCGTCACAAGGTTCCCG
>CADBQL010000471.1 GCA_902796815.1 uncultured Coriobacteriaceae bacterium
GATTGCCGTCCGGCGCTCTGGAGTAATTATGACCAAAATGCATAATGACAAAAAACCCGACTTTATGTCATGATTGTAAAGCAAGCATTGAGGCGATATGCTTCGAGCGAGCAGCGTTGTCGATTGGCGTAGGTGCCAACTTGCGAGGAAAGGCGTTTAACCTGTGGAGATTCTGATTTTCGGTGGGACGGTGGAAGGTCGTGAGCTGGCAGAATGGCTGAGTGCGCTCGGTACGTGCGAAGTCGTCGCCTGCACGGCGACCGAATACGGCGGTGAGCTCATCGACGGGCTCGATCATGTGACGGCTCTCGTGGGGCCTTTGGATGCGGCGGGCAAAGAGCGCTTGGTCGAAGGCCATGATTTCGCCTGCATCGTGGATGCGACGCATCCGTATGCCACGCATGTGACGGCGAGCATCTCCGAACTTGCAACCACGCACGGGATTCCGCTGCTTCGACTCGTTCGCGATCAAAACGAAAGCGATGCGTTTACGTGCGTGAAGGATGTCCAGGCAGCTGCACAATACGTTGCCAGCTGTGAAGGGAATATCCTGCTCACGACCGGCAGCAAGGATTTGGCCACATTCGTAGGAGCTGTGCCCGGTTTCGAGAAGCGCTTGTTCGCGCGCATGCTTCCCGTGGTTGATTCGGTTGCCCATGCACGCGAACTCGGGATTCCCGCGAGCAACATCATCGCCATGCAGGGGCCCTTCACCCACGATTTCAACGTGGCGCTCATGCGGCAGCTCAACATCGATGTGATGGTGACCAAGGCATCCGGCAAGGCAGGCGGTTTCCAAGAGAAACTCGACGCTGCACAAGCATGCGACGTCGAGCTTGTCGTGATCGATCGGCCACCTGAAGAAGGCGGCATGACGTTCGAAGAGGTCAAACAGCATCTGGTAGAGGGCTTCCTGCCGACGGTCGAGGCGTCATCTGACCCGGCCACTGGCACCGCGGAGAGCGCAACGGATTTTGACGGGCAAAAGACCGCTACAGTTTTTTCATCCCAAACCGGGAACGTTGAGACTTCGCCTGCGACATCGGGAACCGCGGTTGCGACAGACGCGACCAGAGAACCTTCCCGCATCGTGTATCTCGTCGGCATCGGTTTGGGCAATCCCGAGACCATGACGCTTGAGGCCGTGAAAGCAATCGAAGGCAGTGACCTGCTCATCGGAGCTGCGCGCATGCTCGAGCCGTATGCGGATCGCGATTGCCAGAAGCTCGCGCTCATCAGAAGCGATGACATCGTCGAGGCTCTCCGCAGCTCCGATGCACGCCAATCGAGCGTTCTATTTTCGGGTGACGTGGGCTTTTACAGCGGGGCGACGGCGCTTTCCCAAAAGCTCAAGGGCATCGACGGGCTTGCTGTCCGCGCCGTTCCTGGCATTTCCTCGGTTGTATGCATGTGCGCTCGCCTGCTCACCCCCTGGCAGGATATCCACTTGGTCTCTGCGCATGGTCGCGAGTGCGATCCGGTTGCTGAGGTGCGTACGCATGCCAAGACGTTCATGCTGACGGGAGGCAAGAAGAAAGCGTGCGACGTGTGCGCCGAGCTTGCCGCTGCTGGCTTGGGTGACTTACCCGTGCATATCGGAGAACGTCTCTCATACGATGACGAACGCATCGTACACGGCACTGCTGCCGAGCTGGCGCAGCAGGATTTTCTCGACCTTGCCGTTATGGTTGTGGAAAACCCCGCTGCCCCCAAGCGCGAACCCGGCAAGCTCGATGAATGGAAATAGCTATTGGTCTTGATGGTGGAATGGAGCGAAGCATGCAAGTAAAAGCTCCCCGACTTCTTATTTGCGCCCCGGCGAGCGGGGGAGGGAAAACGACGTTTACCTGCGGTTTGCTGCAAGCGTTTGCGAATCGCGGATTGAAGCTGCAGGCATGCAAATGCGGACCGGACTATATCGATCCGATGTTTCACCGCGAGGTCATCGGCGCCGATTCGCGCAACCTCGATCTATTTTTCATGAGCGAAAAACAGACGCGCGAGTTGGTTGCGGAGGGCGCGCAAGACGTTGACGTCACGGTGATCGAAGGCGTTATGGGCTATTACGACGGCATCGCGATCAGCGACCAGGCGTCGGCATGGGATGTGGCGCGCGTCACCGAAACGCCGGCCATTCTTGTGGTCGATGGTCGGGGCCGAGCGCGTTCGATTGCCGCCGAGGTGTTGGGCTTCCTGAAATTCCGCGAGCCGAGCGGCATTGCCGGTGTTGTGATCAATCGCTGCTCTGCCATGCTGTTTCCGCGGCTTGCCCAGCTCATCGAGCAAGAATGCGGCGTGCATGCGTTCGGCTACGTGCCCGTGCTTGATCCGGACTGCAGTCTCGAAAGCCGTCATTTGGGTCTCGTGACCGCTTCGGAGGTCGCCGACCTGCAGGTTAAGCTCAACAAGATTGCTACAGTGCTCGAGGAATCGCTCGACATCGACGGCTTGCTTGACTTGGCCGCTTCGGCTTCGGAGTTGGTCGC
>CADBQL010000472.1 GCA_902796815.1 uncultured Coriobacteriaceae bacterium
CAGTGCGTGACGAACAGGCTTGCCTGTGAGAGCACGTCCATTTGGTTCACGTAGTGCTCGACGCGCACGTTGTCGGGAAGCTCGCCGAGGACCGCCGGGTCGAACGCCTTTCCGCAGGATATGAGCAGGTCGACGTCCTCGTCGCGCAGGGCATCGATGAGCGTGCGGTAAAAGCCAGGGCGGTCGTTGATGACCGTGCCGAGCGATGCGAACACGAGCGGCCGGCCAGTCTTCGCGCGCGGCTGAACGTCGCGCACCGATGGTCCTACGAAGCGGTAGTGCACCCCGTCGAAGGTTTCGGCGCAGGGTTGGAAGGTACGCGAAGTGTAGACGATGGTGTTGTCGTCAGGCTTGTTCTGCACGATGTCGAGGGCGCTTTTCACGTGATAACCCAAGCTCCGCAGCTTGCGGATCTCGCGATTCATGCGTGGCAGCCCTAAGACCATGTCGGCGATTTCCGAAGCGCTCTGCTGCATGTACTTCGCGGAATCCTTGTTGAAAGCAAACGTCGTGGTGGAGCACACCCAGGGAAGATCGTACTTGAGGGCTGTGAGTTTGCCCCAGAAACAGGCGGAATCCGTGACCACCACGTCGGGGCGCCACGACGCCACGTCCTGCGAGATGACGGGGTCGAGAGCGGCAACGGTACGGAACGACTGGACGCTCATCTCGGTGGTCGATACCTTGCGGAGATTCCGTTCGGCTTTGGCGTCGAGCGGGGGCAGAAAGGCGTCACAGGACACAAAGTCTGCGCCGGCGTCCTCGATTTTCGCGCGGAACTCCTCGAACGAGTAGTAACGCACCTCGTGGCCGCGCCGCACAAGCTCGCGAACGACCTCGATGGTTGGGTTGGTGTGCCCATATGCGGGGATGCAGAACCAGAGGACTCTCATCGCTTTCCTCCTTCGGATGCGGTGCGGAACCGGGGGGCACTCATCGCTTTCCTCCTTCGAATACGGTGCTTATCCATTCGTTGAACTGCTCTTTAGGGGGTATTGCCAGACCGCGCTCAGCGTCGCCTAAGATGACGAGCGTATCGCCCGGTCGTATGCCGAACATGTCGCGCGCCTCCTTAGGTATGACGATTTGGCCTTTGGTGCCAACCACCGCGGTCCACGCCCCTTTGCCTTCCGGTGTTGCCATGCGTACCTCGATCATGTGGGTGTAACTAGTTATACAAATCCTACCATTGGATGAAAAGGCAGCGTGACATAAAGTCGGGTTTTTTGTCATCAAGCAATTTGGTAAACGATTACCAAATATGTTGATGACAAAAAACACGACTTTATGTCATAGTGGCGGCAAGCTCCTCGATAAGCAGCGGGATTTCCAAAACGGCGCGCGCAAGGCGTGTCGCGTCCGAAAGCTCCTTCTCGGACCCGTAGCCGAAGGTGCAGCCGATGCTCAGAAGCTCGTGCGCGCGGGCGAGCGCGAGGTCCTTGTAGCGGTCGCCCACCGCGATGTAGGGCCCGGCTACATCGCGGCGAATCGTTTCGAAAATCTGCTCCTTCGGCGCCCAATCGAACTGCTCGGCGGCATAATAACGAGCGAACCATTGGTCGAGCTCGAACGCGAATCGCGCCGCCGCCAAGTACTCGGTGCTGCAATTGCTCAAAAACACAAGGGTATGACCTGCGTCTTTGACCTGTGTCAGCATTTCGGGCACGTCGGGGAAAAGCCGCGCCGTGCCATCGCGCATAAGCTCGTGCATAATCTGCCCCACGCGGTTCGCCGCATGGCGCGAGACCGACCAGGGGATGTCTGGGCACATCCGCTCCCAAGCTTCCTTCGCCGTCAGGCCGATGTTGGCCGCCAGATCCGCATCGGTCAGCTCGCGCGCCGGCGCTTCTCCCTGCTCGACGAGCCATGCGTAGCCGCGCCGCAACGCGATGCGGTAGATGTGCATGCTGTCATGCAGGGTTCCGTCGAAATCAAATACTATCGTAGCCATGAGTGCGTTAGGCGATTTGCCGCAGCAAGTTGACCATCTCGATGGCGCCAGTGCCGCATTCGAAGCCCTTGTTGCCGGCCTTCGTGCCCGCGCGTTCGATGGCCTGCTCGATCGTATCGGTCGTGAGCACGCCGTTGAGCACGGGGATGCCGCACTTGAGCGCCACCTGCGCGATGCCTTTCGAAACCTCGTTGACCACGACGTCGTAATGGCTCGTCGCTCCGCGGATGACCGCGCCGAGGGCGATGACGGCGTCGTACTTGCCGGTTTCGGCGAGCTTCTGCACGACGAGCGGGATTTCGAACGCGCCGGGCACCCAGGCGACGGTGACGTCATCCTCGTTCACGTTGTGGCGCACGAGCGCATCGATTGCGCCGCCGATGAGCTTGCTCGTGATGAACTCGTTAAAACGCGCGCCCACGATGGCGATTTTGATACCCTCGCTGACGACATTACCTTCCAGATACTTCACTGCCATGATGATTCCCTTTCTGTTTTGTGCGCTTCTGCGAGCGCATTTTGATGCCAATCTTGTAGAAAAGCCCTTCCTTGACCGGGCACCGAGTTGCCGTTTTCGAAGGGAAAGCCCGCTCTTGGCTGGGCATTGCTTACCCTTGTAGCCAGGCTGGCCGCGCGCACCTGCGGC
>CADBQL010000473.1 GCA_902796815.1 uncultured Coriobacteriaceae bacterium
CAAAAATCGCAAGGACCGCTTTTGCTCTCGGATCAAGCTCGCCGTCAACCAGGACGTGGTCGATGTCAATCCCTGCATATCCGTCGCCAAGCACGAAGCCAATGCCGTCGTATTCGCCAGAATAGGCGTAGTATGCTTCTACTACATCGTCGAAAGAAGCCCAGGTTCTTGGGCCCGTGGAAGACGCCTTCCCTTTACCGTCCGCGCGATAGGGAACCTTCGTCCAATCCCCGTCCCTGAGCTCTGCCTTCCAGAGCACCCAGCGGTCAAGTTCTCTCATCCACTCTGGCGCTTCCTCGGGGTTCGGTGACATGTAAACCGGCTTACTCACCTGGACCGCCCATCACGAACTCGACGAAGCGGACCTTGGGAATGTACCAGCGACTCTCGCCGATTTGCACGGCAGGCAGCTTCCCCCTACGGCAAAGTGTGCGTACGTAATGGGCGGTCATGCCGGTAATCTCGGCAATGTGCGTGGGAGTGAGGAGCTCGGGGTATCCTGCGAACAGCTCACGCGATACGCTAGCGACGACCGTGCCATCCGGTTTCGAAGCGCCCTGGTTTAGTACAGCATTCATTTAGGACACCTGCTCGAGAAGGGTATGGGGATCCTCCACGCCAAGTGCGTTTGCGATGTTCACGAGCTGGGAGTCGTACGGGATGAACCGTCCGGACTCGATCCAGCCGATTGTTCCCGCCTGCATGCCAGTTGCCCTCGCGAGATCCGCTTTGCTCATCCCCCGCTTCTCACGGAATTCCTTCATGGCTACTGGCGTCATCCGAGCAATCATTCTTGCCTCCTAACTTTTTGCCATTTGTGCTTGCACATGTAACTGTAGTCTTGTACAATACTTTGCTGCAAGATGTAATTAGCGTAAAGTTTTGGTTTAGGAGAACGGAATGCTAAGCCCCAACGAAACGAACGTCTCCCTCTGGGTCGACCAAAGGTCGGGGAAGCCATGCATGGTGTGGGACGAGTCTCAGGACCGTGGCGAACTCCGAAAGAGGACCCCGATTCCAAACGAGAAGCCCGTAGAGAACCCCTTCGTGGACTTCGTGAACGCAGATAATGCGAACGAGCTCCTCTGTGCGCTATCCTGCCTCGATAAGTACCTTCTTCTCCCAGATATCGTCCCGAGGAGCAATGGAATCCTCGTCAATCCCAAAGGTTATGAAAACGAAGTCGCTAGCTTATACAGAACCTCGCCTACGAAAACAGACCTTCGTCGGGCATCGGATACGATTTCGTCTTGGTCTGTCGATTCGCTTGGGGGCGGTGCATCCTTCATTCCGTTGGACGAGTGCGTAAGGGCCGCCAAGGATCTGAGGACGGTATGCACGCTTTTCGCCTACAGCGTCGGAGAGTGTTCGTATGGAAACGCGAAGGTCGCCATGTCCGAACCTCCTTCCTGGGACGACGGATCAACGCGCGAGTTCTGCATGATTTCTGACAAATACCCCTTGCTCCGTTCCCATCACGAGAAGCTGCACAATAGCACTTTTTTCACTCCCCTCATGCCCGTCGCCTGCAAGCAGCCCGACATGTGGATTTGTAGCGACGGCTTGATGCATCCAGCGATTATCGGGGAGCTCCGCGATTTCGGCAGGTTGGCATTCAGCCTGTACATGAGCGACACGACAAGGCGTTTCGTTCGCACCGGACAGGGCTACGAGCGGGACAGCCTGGGCCTCGACCTGACAGTCGATTCCGATTTCGGGCTCGGCATCGTCTGGTCGTACTTCGCCGAGCAATTCTTCAAAGGCAGGGTGTCGATCTGCGACTACTGCGGGAACGTCTTCGTGCGCCAGCGCAACACCAAGCGCACCTGCTCAAACTCCTGCAAACAGATGCTTGTCGAGCACCCGGAGAAACGACGAGACTATGCAACCATCGCCCTATGAGGGCGTGGTGGATAGGTAATCCCACGAAAGACGTTCGCCGGAAAAGGAGGTGAAAGAAATGGCAAAAGGAGACGGAAGCATCACGGAAGTCAAGAGGAGCAATGGGAAAAGCTTCGACCCCAAGCACTGGCGCATCTGCCTGTCGCTTGGCACCGACCCCATCAGCAAGAAGCGCATCAAGGTCCAGACGGTCTTCGAGGGCACCAAAATGGAGGCTCGGAAGGAACGCGATCGCCTTAAGGCCGAGCATGAGAGCGGACTGTCTGTCGCAGGCGAGAAGATGACCTTCGCGGAGTTCGCAAGCCAGTGGCATGAGGCACGGGAAATCGCCGCCGAAGTCGGGCTCACCCGCCTGAAGCGCGAGAAGTCCATGATGGACGAGCTCTGCAAGTATCTGGGAACCGTGCGCCTGCGCGACATCACGCCGCAGACCGTGGAGTCGCTCTTCACCCAGATGCGCAAAGACAAGGCTGCCGCTGGCAAGAAGATCAGCAGCACCACGCTGAACATGTACCACAAGCTTCTGAAGCAGATACTGGGTAAGGCGGTCGACTACGATCTCATCTTGAAGAACCCCGTGGCCAAGGTGAAGGCGCCGAAATGCGCGACGGCGCAGAGGCGCTCGCTCTCCGCAGAGGAAGCGCACGACCTTATCGACGCGATTGACAAGACCGAGGCGGAAGCCTACGAAGAGCTCGCCGCCAAGCAGAGACGCTCGAACAACGAGCCGTCGAGGCTCCAGGGAATGTCGCGCGTGTCTAAGGTTATCGCCGCGCGGATCGGCCTGGCAACGGGAATGCGCCGCGGCGAGGTAATCGGCCTTACATGGGGATGCGTCGACTTCGAGCACAGCCGCATTCGCGTTATGCAATCGGTCACTGTGCTCAACGAGACTAAACCGCCGAAGAGCGAGGCCGGCAAGCGCCTCATCACGGTCGACTCGAACACGATGTTTCACCTGAAGGTATGGAAAGCGCGCCAAGCAATCGAGCTCGACAAGATCTGCATCGAGCAGGGCGATGCCACGCCTGTCTGCTGCTCCGACACAGGCGACATCATCAACCCCAACAACTTTTCCCGTTGGTGGCGCGAGTTCGCTGAAGATAATGGATTCACCGGATTGAAGTACCACGAGCTGCGGCACACTCAAGCTTCCCAGCTCATCGCAAGCGGCATGGACGTGAAGACGGTCCAGCATCGCCTGGGTCATGCGTCTGCAACGCTCACGATGAATCTATACGCACATGCACTGCCGGAGAACGATGACCGCGCAGCGGAGTGCATCGGAAAGCTGCTCTCCTCGAAGCCGGAGGCGAGCGAAATAAGTACCAGGAAGACGGCTTGATTGCCCCTTTCCCGCCGTTGTCCCCGCATTGTCCCATCGGAGCGGCAATCGGTTGCCAGGAAAGCAAACAGGCCATCCGATTTAGCTGGATGACCTGCGAAAATTCTGGTAGCTCCGACCGGATTCGAACCGGCGACCTCCGCCTTGAGAGGGCG
>CADBQL010000474.1 GCA_902796815.1 uncultured Coriobacteriaceae bacterium
TATTTCTCGTCGTATGGCAGGTTTTTCTTCGCCATAAAGCCTCCTTCTGCTTGACCTAAACCCATTGATGCAAACGGCTGCGCTGCTCCAGACGCAACCATGCAAAAAGCGGTCTATTTATCAAACCATCCAAAGCGTCCGAACGCAAGCGCTCCTGTGATTCGTACTAATTGTTTCTGGTTATCGTTTTTGGTGATAACAAAAATGTTACAGCACTAAAGGCAAACCGAACTGACATTTCAATCGCTTATCACCAAAGATGACGTTATAATAATTCCCGTGGTTCTACTATGCATTATTATTTGAGGGAAGGGGTCGAGGTATGTTGAACAAAAGAAGAATTCTGTCCGTCATCGCCATCGTCACGCTGGCTTTTGCCTGCCTTGCGGGCTTTGCCGGATGCGGTGGCAGCGGCGCGAGCGAGCCGCAGAGCGCCAAAGACGTTTTTGACCAAAACGCCAAGACGGATCCTAACAACTGCCATATAAAAGGCGATGCCAGTATCACGATGGGCGCACAGGGCATGACCATGGATATGCCGGTAAGCCTTGATTTCGATATCAACGGCGACGCATCGCATGGAACTTTCTCGGCGTCGATGCTCGGCGCCGAAATGAGCGGCGAGATGTATAGCGTCGAGCAGGACGGCAAGTTCCTCACGTACACCAAAGCTAACACCGGCGGCAGCATGTTTGGAAGCGCTCTGCCATCGGAAGAAGGCGAATGGACCGTAACTGAGTCGGATACCAGCTCAACCGCGAAAATTGGAGAGGTTAGCAATAAGCTGATCGAGAAGGCAACTTTCGAGAAAGCCGATGACGGCTACGTCGTTTCCATCAAGGGCGCGGACGCTTATGCAGTCTTCCAGGAAGCCGTCGCACAAGACAGCACCGCCGCCACGAGCGCCATCCCCGAGGTTCCGCAGGATTACGCCGAATTGATTGATGGCCTGACGCTCAACCTGACGTTCGACAAGGACTACAAGCTCACCAAGATTTCTATCCCCGAAACGAAGTCTTCCGTGACGTCAAACGGCCAGACTGTGGACTTGACGATTTCCGCCGACTTCGCGGTGACCGATCACGGCAAGGTAGCTGAAATCACTGTTCCGGACGATGTCGTGAAGGCCGCCAAAGCTACGCCGGCCACTGACGCAGCAACCGAAGCAGACAAGGCCGCGTAGGACCAAGCTCACAAGCGTTAATGAGAAAAGGTCGGCTCTATACCGGCCTTTTCTCATATATGAATACGAGAATCGCCTTCTGCAAACGCCAACCATGGGAGTGTCGCCATGACACTGCAACAACTTAGATACCTTATAGCCATTAGTGAGCAGGGCTCCATCAACGCAGCTGCCCAAAGCTTGTATGTATCGCAGTCGAACCTCTCGACGGCGATCAAGGAACTCGAACGCGAGCTCGGCATCACGATTTTCACCCGCAGCAACCGCGGCGTGACGCTCACGAACGACGGAACCGAACTGCTCGGCTATGCGCGCCAAGTGATCGAACAAGCCGATATGCTCGAGGAGCGCTACGCGCGCGGGCGGGCCGAACATATGCATTTGGCCGTTTCGACGCAGCATTATTACTTCAGCCTGCAGGCGTTCATAAACGTAGCTGAGGACTGTGCGTCGAGCAAGTACGATTTCATCCTGCGAGAGTGCGCAACGGGGCAAATCATCGACGATGTGAGGACGTTCAGAAGCGATGTGGGCATCCTGTATCTGGACAGTTTCAACGAGCGCGTTCTCAAGAAGGCATTTTCCGATGCCGACCTAGCATTTTTCCCGCTCTTCGACGCGCGCGTGCATGTGTTCGTCGGCGAGCACCATCCGCTTGCGAAGCAGAGCATCGTAAAACTCGAAGATCTCGCACCCTACCCGCGTTACGCCTTCGAACAAGGGCAGACAAACTCGTTCTACTATTCCGAAGAGCCGTTCGGCTACCTGCGCCGTGACCGCAACATCCGCTTCTCGGACCGTGGCACGCTCACGAACCTGCTGACAAGCTTCAATGGCTATACGATTTCGACAGGCGTGCTTTCAAGCGAAATGCACTCGGGCATCGTCGCCATCCCTCTCGATGTCGACGAGCGCATGCAAGTCGGCTACGTCATGCATAACGAACGGCGCCCCGGCGCGCTGCTCCTGCGCTATATCGACGAGCTGCATCGGGTCATCGCCGAAAACCCAAGTGTACAGGCCGCCAGCTAAGATGACATAAAGTCGTGTTTTTTGTCATTAAGCTATTTGATAATCGTTGACTATTTTACTTAATGACAAAAAACACGACTTTATGTCATACTACCCACCATGAAAAAACTCATCGCACAGTTTGTGAAGTTTGGCATCGTAGGCGCATTCGCGTTCGTCATCGACTACGGACTTCTTGCATTTTGCACTGAGGTTCTGCGGATCAACTACCTTGTGAGCGCAACAATCGGGTTCACGGTTTCGGTCGTGTTCAACTACCTGGCGTCGATGCGCTATGTTTTTTCGCACAAAGAGGATATGAGCAGACGAAGGGAATTCGTGATCTTCGTCATTTTATCGGTCATCGGCCTTATCATAAACAACGCTATCATGTGGGCGGGCGTCGAAGCAATCGGCTGGCACTACCTCATCGTGAAGCTCTTCGCCACCGCCGTTGTGATGGTGTGGAATTTCGTGACGAGAAAGCTGTTCTTAGACGCTGACCGCTGAATGGCTTAGGTGTTGAAGAACCCAGGATAGCGCCTCATCGGCACCCGGGTACGAACAAGGCGAAACGCGGACTGGCATACCCCGTTTCGCGAAAAGCGCAGAATGGAGCCCAAAATGCCCGCAACAGACTACCTGATTATGAACGCTGCAAAATACCCAGATGACATCGCGCTCGTCGAGGTCAATCCCGCCATCCGCGACCAGCGCGGCAAGACGTGGCGCGATTATGAACTCGTCGAGACGCCTCCATCCGAGCGCTACCGTCGCGAAATCACCTGGCGGACATTCAACGGCCAGGCAAATCGCTTCGCCCATCTGCTTATCGAGACGGGCGTGACCAAACGCGATACGAAGGTCGCCATCCTGCTCATGAATTGCCTGGAATGGCTGCCTATTTATTTTGGCGTGCTAAAAGCCGGCGCCGTTGCGGTGCCCCTTAACTACCGTTACACAGCCGATGAAATCAAATACTGCCTGGAGCTCGCAGATTGCGAAGTGCTCATTTTCGGTCCCGAATTTATCGACCGCATCGAGCAAATCAAAGACAGCATTCCGCAGATAAAGCGCATGTACTACGTCGGAGAGGACTGCCCCTCGTTCGCACGCAGCTACAACAACCGGGTCGTGCATTTCTCGGCGGAAGAGCCCAATGTGGTCATTTCCGACGAGGACAACGCCGCAATTTATTTCAGCAGCGGAACGACAGGATTCCCCAAGGCAATTCTTCATAATCACCTGAGCCTCATGCAGGCGGGGCAATGCGAGCAACAGCATCATGGACAGACGCGAGACGACTGCTTCCTATGCATTCCTCCGCTGTACCATACCGGCGCCAAAATCCACTGGTTCGGAAGCTTGATTAGCGGCAGCAAGGGCGTCATCCTGCGCGGCGTCCGCCCCGATTGGATTTTGAGAACGGTCTCGGAAGAGCACTGCACGCTTGTATGGCTGCTGGTCCCTTGGGCGCAAGATATCCTCGATGCCATCGATGACGGCAAGATCAACTTGGACGATTACCGTCTCGAGCAATGGCGCCTCATGCATATCGGCGCCCAACCTGTGCCACCGAGCCTCGTACGCCGCTGGAAGAAGCAGTTCCCCAACCATGCCTACGATAACAACTACGGCCTTTCGGAAGGTATGGGTCCCGGCTCGATCCATCTCGGCGTCGAGAATTTCGAGCACCTTGAGACCAATGGCATCCCCGGCTGGGGATGGGAGGCCGAAATTCGCCGCGAAGACGGCTCGGTTATCGAGCCTGGCAGCGAGGATGTCGGCGAGCTGTGCCTGAAGGGTAACTGTGTCATGGTCGAATACTACAACAACCCTGAAGCCACGGCTGAATCGCTGCGCGACGGATGGCTCTACACCGGCGATGTGGCAAAGATCGATGCCGACGGCTTCATCACACTCGTCGATCGCGCGAAGGACGTTATCATCACGGGCGGCGAAAACCTCTATCCCGTGCAAATCGAATCGTTCATCCGCGGAAACGACGCCGTTAAAGACGTGGCGGTCATCGGCATGCCCGACGTGCGCTTGGGCGAAATTGCCTGTGCGATTATCGAGCTCAAAGAGGGCCACGAGTGCACTCAGGAGCAGATGGAGGAATTCTGCCTCGACCTGCCGCGCTACAAGCGCCCACGCCGCTACATCTTCGCTGAAGTTCCGCGCAATTCCACTGGCAAGATCGACAAGCCTGGTCTGCGCGAACGTTATGGCGCCGCGCACTTGGTTGCCGACGAGACTTCAAACTAGGAAATCATGCGGGGCTGCGGGCTTTTTGCCTGCAGCTCCGCACATCTGCCGGTCCCTCGGCGGCGGGCCGGCGCATCTGGCCGCCTTCTGGCTGCGGCTAGCGCACCCGCGTATGCCCTAGTCGCAGCCTCACTCACCTGCGGGCTTCTCAGCCGCCAATCCGAAATCGAAAGAGTGACAACCCTGAAATTTGCCTCGAGGCAAATTTCAGGGTTGTCACTCTTTCGATTTCGGATTGGCGGCTGAGAAGCCCGCAGGTGAGTGAGGCTGCGACTAGGGCATACGCGGGTGCGCTAGCCGCAGCCAGAAGGCGGCCAGATGCGCCGGCCCGCCGCCGAGGGACCGGCAGATGTGCGGAGCTGCAGGCAAAAAGCCCGCAGCCCCGCATGATTTCCTAGTTTGAAGTCTCGTCGGCAACCAAGTGCGCGGCGCCATAACGTTCGCGCAGACCAGGCTTGTCGATCTTGCCAGTGGAATTGCGCGGAACTTCAGCGAAGATGTAGCGGCGTGGGCGCTTGTAGCGCGGCAGGTCGAGGCAGAATTCCTCCATCTGCTCCTGAGTGCACTCGTGGCCCTCTTTGAGCTCGATAATCGCACAGGCAATTTCGCCCAAGCGCACGTCGGGCATGCCGATGACCGCCACGTCTTTAACGGCGTCGTTTCCGCGGATGAACGATTCGATTTGCACGGGATAGAGGTTTTCGCCGCCCGTGATGATAACGTCCTTCGCGCGATCGACGAGTGTGATGAAGCCGTCGGCATCGATCTTTGCCACATCGCCGGTGTAGAGCCATCCGTCGCGCAGCGATTCAGCCGTGGCTTCAGGGTTGTTGTAGTATTCGACCATGACACAGTTACCCTTCAGGCACAGCTCGCCGACATCCTCGCTGCCAGGCTCGATAACCGAGCCGTCTTCGCGGCGAATTTCGGCCTCCCATCCCCAGCCGGGGATGCCATTGGTCTCAAGGTGCTCGAAATTCTCGACGCCGAGATGGATCGAGCCGGGACCCATACCTTCCGAAAGGCCGTAGTTGTTATCGTAGGCATGGTTGGGGAACTGCTTCTTCCAGCGGCGTACGAGGCTCGGTGGCACAGGTTGGGCGCCGATATGCATGAGGCGCCATTGCTCGAGACGGTAATCGTCCAAGTTGATCTTGCCGTCATCGATGGCATCGAGGATATCTTGCGCCCAAGGGACCAGCAGCCATACAAGCGTGCAGTGCTCTTCCGAGACCGTTCTCAAAATCCAATCGGGGCGGACGCCGCGCAGGATGACGCCCTTGCTGCCGCTAATCAAGCTTCCGAACCAGTGGATTTTGGCGCCGGTATGGTACAGCGGAGGAATGCATAGGAAGCAGTCGTCTCGCGTCTGTCCATGATGCTGTTGCTCGCATTGCCCCGCCTGCATGAGGCTCAGGTGATTATGAAGAATTGCCTTGGGGAATCCTGTCGTTCCGCTGCTGAAATAAATTGCGGCGTTGTCCTCGTCGGAAATGACCACATTGGGCTCTTCCGCCGAGAAATGCACGACCCGGTTGTTGTAGCTGCGTGCGAACGAGGGGCAGTCCTCTCCGACGTAGTACATGCGCTTTATCTGCGGAATGCTGTCTTTGATTTGCTCGATGCGGTCGATAAATTCGGGACCGAAAATGAGCACTTCGCAATCTGCGAGCTCCAGGCAGTATTTGATTTCATCGGCTGTGTAACGGTAGTTAAGGGGCACCGCAACGGCGCCGGCTTTTAGCACGCCAAAATAAATAGGCAGCCATTCCAGGCAATTCATGAGCAGGATGGCGACCTTCGTATCGCGTTTGGTCACGCCCGTCTCGATAAGCAGATGGGCGAAGCGATTTGCCTGGCCGTTGAATGTCCGCCAGGTGATTTCGCGACGGTAGCGCTCGGATGGAGGCGTCTCGACGAGTTCATAATCGCGCCACGTCTTGCCGCGCTGGTCGCGGATGGCGGGATTGACCTCGACGAGCGCGATGTCATCTGGGTATTTTGCAGCGTTCATAATCAGGTAGTCTGTTGCGGGCATTTTGGGCTCCATTCTGCGCTTTTCGCGAAACGGGGTATGCCAGTCCGCGTTTCGCCTTGTTCGTACCCGGGTGCCGATGAGGCGCTATCCTGGGTTCTTCAACACCTAAGCCATTCAGCGGTCAGCGTCTAAGAACAGCTTTCTCGTCACGAAATTCCACACCATCACAACGGCGGTGGCGAAGAGCTTCACGATGAGGTAGTGCCAGCCGATTGCTTCGACGCCCGCCCACATGATAGCGTTGTTTATGATAAGGCCGATGACCGATAAAATGACGAAGATCACGAATTCCCTTCGTCTGCTCATATCCTCTTTGTGCGAAAAAACATAGCGCATCGACGCCAGGTAGTTGAACACGACCGAAACCGTGAACCCGATTGTTGCGCTCACAAGGTAGTTGATCCGCAGAACCTCAGTGCAAAATGCAAGAAGTCCGTAGTCGATGACGAACGCGAATGCGCCTACGATGCCAAACTTCACAAACTGTGCGATGAGTTTTTTCATGGTGGGTAGTATGACATAAAGTCGTGTTTTTTGTCATTAAGTAAAATAGTCAACGATTATCAAATAGCTTAATGACAAAAAACACGACTTTATGTCATCTTAGCTGGCGGCCTGTACACTTGGGTTTTCGGCGATGACCCGATGCAGCTCGTCGATATAGCGCAGGAGCAGCGCGCCGGGGCGCCGTTCGTTATGCATGACGTAGCCGACTTGCATGCGCTCGTCGACATCGAGAGGGATGGCGACGATGCCCGAGTGCATTTCGCTTGAAAGCACGCCTGTCGAAATCGTATAGCCATTGAAGCTTGTCAGCAGGTTCGTGAGCGTGCCACGGTCCGAGAAGCGGATGTTGCGGTCACGGCGCAGGTAGCCGAACGGCTCTTCGGAATAGTAGAACGAGTTTGTCTGCCCTTGTTCGAAGGCGTAACGCGGGTAGGGTGCGAGATCTTCGAGTTTTACGATGCTCTGCTTCGCAAGCGGATGGTGCTCGCCGACGAACACATGCACGCGCGCGTCGAAGAGCGGGAAAAATGCTAGGTCGGCATCGGAAAATGCCTTCTTGAGAACGCGCTCGTTGAAACTGTCCAGATACAGGATGCCCACATCGCTTCTGAACGTCCTCACATCGTCGATGATTTGCCCCGTTGCGCACTCTCGCAGGATGAAATCGTACTTGCTCGACGCACAGTCCTCAGCTACGTTTATGAACGCCTGCAGGCTGAAGTAATAATGCTGCGTCGAAACGGCCAAATGCATATGTTCGGCCCGCCCGCGCGCGTAGCGCTCCTCGAGCATATCGGCTTGTTCGATCACTTGGCGCGCATAGCCGAGCAGTTCGGTTCCGTCGTTCGTGAGCGTCACGCCGCGGTTGCTGCGGGTGAAAATCGTGATGCCGAGCTCGCGTTCGAGTTCCTTGATCGCCGTCGAGAGGTTCGACTGCGATACATACAAGCTTTGGGCAGCTGCGTTGATGGAGCCCTGCTCACTAATGGCTATAAGGTATCTAAGTTGTTGCAGTGTCATGGCGACACTCCCATGGTTGGCGTTTGCAGAAGGCGATTCTCGTATTCATATATGAGAAAAGGCCGGTATAGAGCCGACCTTTTCTCATTAACGCTTGTGAGCTTGGTCCTACGCGGCCTTGTCTGCTTCGGTTGCTGCGTCAGTGGCCGGCGTAGCTTTGGCGGCCTTCACGACATCGTCCGGAACAGTGATTTCAGCTACCTTGCCGTGATCGGTCACCGCGAAGTCGGCGGAAATCGTCAAGTCCACAGTCTGGCCGTTTGACGTCACGGAAGACTTCGTTTCGGGGATAGAAATCTTGGTGAGCTTGTAGTCCTTGTCGAACGTCAGGTTGAGCGTCAGGCCATCAATCAATTCGGCGTAATCCTGCGGAACCTCGGGGATGGCGCTCGTGGCGGCGGTGCTGTCTTGTGCGACGGCTTCCTGGAAGACTGCATAAGCGTCCGCGCCCTTGATGGAAACGACGTAGCCGTCATCGGCTTTCTCGAAAGTTGCCTTCTCGATCAGCTTATTGCTAACCTCTCCAATTTTCGCGGTTGAGCTGGTATCCGACTCAGTTACGGTCCATTCGCCTTCTTCCGATGGCAGAGCGCTTCCAAACATGCTGCCGCCGGTGTTAGCTTTGGTGTACGTGAGGAACTTGCCGTCCTGCTCGACGCTATACATCTCGCCGCTCATTTCGGCGCCGAGCATCGACGCCGAGAAAGTTCCATGCGATGCGTCGCCGTTGATATCGAAATCAAGGCTTACCGGCATATCCATGGTCATGCCCTGTGCGCCCATCGTGATACTGGCATCGCCTTTTATATGGCAGTTGTTAGGATCCGTCTTGGCGTTTTGGTCAAAAACGTCTTTGGCGCTCTGCGGCTCGCTCGCGCCGCTGCCACCGCATCCGGCAAAGCCCGCAAGGCAGGCAAAAGCCAGCGTGACGATGGCGATGACGGACAGAATTCTTCTTTTGTTCAACATACCTCGACCCCTTCCCTCAAATAATAATGCATAGTAGAACCACGGGAATTATTATAACGTCATCTTTGGTGATAAGCGATTGAAATGTCAGTTCGGTTTGCCTTTAGTGCTGTAACATTTTTGTTATCACCAAAAACGATAACCAGAAACAATTAGTACGAATCACAGGAGCGCTTGCGTTCGGACGCTTTGGATGGTTTGATAAATAGACCGCTTTTTGCATGGTTGCGTCTGGAGCAGCGCAGCCGTTTGCATCAATGGGTTTAGGTCAAGCAGAAGGAGGCTTTATGGCGAAGAAAAACCTGCCATACGACGAGAAATA
>CADBQL010000475.1 GCA_902796815.1 uncultured Coriobacteriaceae bacterium
CAGTTGCCTTCACCTTGAAAGCATACGTCCCGGGCTTGGTATTCTTTGGAACGGTTATGTTGCCCGTCTTTGCGTCGACCTTGAACCCCTTGGTCACCTTTTTGGTGCACGCATTCTTGTACGAGAGGACTCCTTGAGCCTTGGTGGCTAACACGGGCTTTTTGATGACGAGAGGTTTGGACCTCAAAGTCTTTGCGCTGAGCTTCACAACCGATTTGGCCGACTTGAGAACGAGCGGTTGCGCTCCCTTGCCGATTGAGATCTTGCGGGTTATCACCTTGCTCACGCGGGCTATCTTGGCTTTGATCGTCACGGTCCCCGGGTACTTGAACGTCACCTTGCCTTTCGCGTCGACGGTCGCAAGCTTCGTGTCAGAGGAAGACCATGTGAAGCTTTTTGCCAGCAGCTTTCCGGAAGACCACTCCTCGTTCGAGCGCACGCTCATCTGGGCGGTCTTGCCCACCACGCCCTTCGAGACGCTGCTCGACATCGAAAACGAAATCTGGCGTGCAGAAGACCTCAGGTACACCGCATACGTGGACGTGGTGTTGCTCGGCTGCGTACCCACTTTGTCGGCAGCATCGTAGCCGAACGTCTGAACCCAATAGTACGTTCCTCCACATACATAGCACCCGATTCCTATAGAAACGAAACTGCTATTCAGTATATTGTTACGATGATCGGTCGAATTCATCCACGATTCCATGACGGCTGCAGGCGTCGCCTGATGAGCCGCTATATTTTCGCCGTACATCTTGCTCGAAGCCGTGTAGCACTCCTCCCCGGACGGACGCTCGTGCTCGAACAGAACCGAGAGCTCCGAAGCGCGCTGCATCGCCGCGGGCAGCAAATCGGCATCCATCGTCAGCGCCTTGAGGCCTTTCGCTTTCCGCTCGGAGTTGACCAGGCTCAAGACCCTGAAGGCTAAATCATAGCGTTCGGTTCCCGAAACATAAACCGGACCAGCATACAGGAGATAGTCGCCGACGCCGTTGCGCGTCAGATAGCTCGGATAGGCTGGTCTCGGGTATTTACTGCAACCCTCAAAGGTGCTTCCCGACACAAACATGAGCTTTTTCCCAAACGGAAAACTGCTGATCGCGGTGTTGCAAAAAGCTTGATTGCTAAGATGCTTCAGCCCTTCGCAACCCGTAACCTTCGCCAGCGAAGGGCAATCCCCGAACGCGCCGTAATTTATCTGCGTCACCTTCGCGGGGATGTCCACTTCGGTGATCCCCGTCTCATTGAAGACGGTGTTGCCGATGCGCGTGAGCGTTTCGGGCAGATGGATGCTTACAAGCTTGGGACACATGGAAAACTGGCCCATGCAGCCCTGGTCCCACAAGTCGACGAGCCCCTCATTTGAGTTATGGCTCCTATGATCGTCCTTTCGGTCCACGACGATATTTCTGCGTTCTTTTTCTAACTCTATTTATCGTAATTTTGAACGGGTTTTGGGAACTGCTTACCGTCATGGCAATCTGAGCATAGCCGCTCTCCGCCGGATGCCAAGTCTCGGACAAAAGCCAGCAATCGTCGGAAGCGCCGATTCATGTAGATGACGAAACCCAGAATCCGACAAGCCACCTCTAGAGTCGTCTCTAGAGCCGCCCCGAGACCCTCCTCTCGATTTCCCTCAAAGAGCGCGCGGTGAAGCAACTCTTGCCCAGGTCCTCCTGCATACCCTCTCAGAGCGCGAACGGCATCGTGAGCGACAGGTTGCTCGCAATCGCCTTGCTCCTCTGTGCTTCACTGAATTCCGCCCGTTTGGTAAGATACCCTCAAACACGCACCGAAGCGGTGGCGTCTCGATTGAGAGCGAAGCCCTCGATTCGCCTCGCAGGCGCCAGGCAGGGAAGGTGGGACGAAACTATGCGCATCGAGAAACTGACGTGCAGCAGCTGCGGCTCGAACCAGCTCGATGAGCTCGCACCTGGCAGGTTCCAATGCCCCTATTGCCAGGCGAGCTTCCTCATCGACTACGACTCGGGAACGGGCGAACTCAAAGACGCCCTGCTAAAGGGGGATGTGCAGTCCACCCAGGTTTTCGCGGTGCACGGGAAGCTGACGGTCTTGGGCGACGCCAACAAGATTTGGATCTTGGAGAACTCGGCCGAAGCCCAGCACGTCGGCAACCTCGAAGTGCGCGGAGACGCGAACACGATTAGAGTCGTGCTGCTCGACGGCGCCTCATACGATTTGATGGGTGACGCGAACAGGGTCAAGCGCGCGACGGACACGCAGGAAACCGGCAGCTTCTTTTCGAAGCTCAGAAACCTGCTTTAAGCCATGCCCATAGCCTCCTTCACATCGCCGATAAGTTTTTAGGACTTGCGTGCGATGGCGCGAATGAGCATTTATCGCGACTGGAGATAAATTCGCGTAGCATGTCCAGTATAGCGGGAGATGCGTGCGTCAGTCGCAAGAGCCTCTACAAGTCTTTGTGCGCTGATGGGAACCCCTCCTTCCAGACCATCTCGAAGGTTTCGCGTGCGCCCGGCCTCCAGGTGAGCTTTATCCCCACAAGAGCATAGCCATCTCGATCGTTTCTGTGAAAGAACCCCCCGACGCGCGCATGACCATTGGGTAACGAAGCGGCTCGACGGAACAGAGACTGCAAATCCCACGTTTCGACGCACCGGCCGACCAATTTGCGCGGGATCGGCTCAAAAATGACAAAAAATTGATTTATAGATACATAGTTGACCGCTCTCGGAAAAATCCACCTGGGATAACGCGACAGCCAGACACACAGCGTGAAAACGACCGCCGTAGCGCACCGCCTCCATCAGGTGTTTTAATCCAGCGAAAATTTGCCTATGTATCTATAAATCAATTTTTTGTCATTTTTGAGCCAAACTCGTTAAAGCACCAAGAGAATGCGGGGTCGAACCGATGGATCGCAGGGCATTCCTGTAACTAATCGTTAGCGGGATGGCAGAACAAATCCAGCTTCGAATTCCCCTCGCGCGCAGCAGAACGAGCGCCTCTCCACCCCACCCCTGAGTCCAGAAATAGCCCAAAAGGGAAGCGCCTCTTTGGGCTCCTGCAGCTAAAGTGCAGTTCATTGGCCTGCCGACAGGAATTAGCCCAAAAGGGA
>CADBQL010000476.1 GCA_902796815.1 uncultured Coriobacteriaceae bacterium
GCCAAAAACGTAGGCGCCGCCGTGAAAGTAAAGCACAGGTATGTCGTGGCGCACCTCGTCGGGCTCCCACAGCACGCAATGTTGCTGTGGGTCGGGGCCGAACGGTATGATCGTCGGCTCTTTCGAGCGCTTCGGAGGGTGCGCGTCGTAATGCGCCGGCATCGCGAACGCGGGGATGGTCGTCGCTATTTCATAGAGGTATCCCATGAGCGCATTGTATTCCATGTTCGTCTCGGGCGCATCGTCGTGCCAAGATAGTCGTTATGCCATTCAATTGCTCATGAGTGAGCGACATAAGTTCATCCGAATTCCTCAATGATGCTACGAAGGCTTTTGCGTCCGCAAAAGATTGCCGCAAGCGCCCCCTTTGCGCAAAATGCTCCATCGGATTAGACGTTGAGGCCACAAGGGAGCCTCCACTTTGGCCGTAACTGGACAAAAGCGGGACACAATCTTGTCCGATTCGTTATCGGTTTTGAATAGGCGCGAAATCGCTTAAACGTTGCGGCAATTGTGCCGAGGTGCTTCAGCCAATGAAAAAGCCCTCGTCGAAAAGGCTCACGACGTCCGATTCGTCGCTGCGGCCGACGCATAGGCGGATGTCTGCCTCTTCTGGTCGTGTCGCGAGTGTTGCGCCCTGCGCTTCGAACAAGGTTTCCAAGTAGTCGCCGAGGCTGAAGTCGACGTCGCCGAGCGGGATGCTTGCTCCGCGGAGGAGGCGAACATAATGGTTCTGAAAGTTAACGACGGCATAAGTCAGCCAAGAGCCTTTGCCCGTGAGTTCGTCGCGGAAGATGATGTTTTCTGAGTTCACAAGGCGGACATCGGGTGAGGTGTCACTCACGATGATGGCGCCGGAATAGCAGGTGTCGATGTTCTCCCACAGCTTGGCTCCCGAATAGATGTGCTGCTGTTGTGCTACGAAATGCGCACCTTCCTTGCGGGCGGTTGCCATGTCGGCGTCGAGGAACTCCACAGCATTCTCGCTATGCGTGACATCGCCACTCGTCACCATGCCGAAACCTCTGAAACTGGAGTTCCAGCCTACGTGGATATCTTTTCCGTCTACCGTGCGTCCGACAAAATGCAGGTCGACATCGACGCGTTTTTTGCGATCGTCCCAAAAAGTGAAGAAGCGGACGGTCTTGTCTGCAGGCAAATCCCAGGCCAAGCCGATGGGTGGCCATGCGGTGCCCGTGTCGCCGGTCTCGTTGGGGATAAGGATGGAGCCTTTGAGCGAGATGCCCGCTATATCCAGGTAGACGCGCCTGTTGCGAATCGGCGTTTCGAGCGTGGCCAAGCGCATGGCGAGTAGTTCGCGCAAAAGCGGGAAGAGGCGCTTGCGTGCTGCGCGGTCATCTTCGCCGAGGGTTTTCGCCGCGATAGAAAAGCTTGCGTGATGGGAGCGCTCCACGCGAAGTGCCGCGTCGCATTCGCCCATGGCGACGAGCGTGCGAACGATTGTGGGAATGGCGTACGATTCAGCGTGCGCTTTTGCTTCGGCGATGAGCAGGTCGTCGGGACAGCCCCCTTTGATGAGGCGGGCGAACGATCGGAAGAGCATGCCGGGACGTTGGCCATAATGAGTGAGCAAAGCGCGCCATGCCGCAATGACGTCCTCTTCAGGTGCGGAGCGCTTTGCGAAAAGATGCGAGAAGAACCCTTGGATGCCCTTTTCGTATTGGCATTTCGCATCCGCGGCGGCGGTGACTGCATCCCAAAGTCGCTCGAGTTCGGAAGCCCAAGAGCGCACCTGGCCAGATTGCACGAGTTCGATGGCCTCGCACAAGTTCTCTCCTCCGAAGCGCGCGACAGACAGGTAATTATATGCCTCGCGCGCATCGCGCCCGGCGTCTGCGATATTGCTGGCTATAGCCATGACGGGGAAATGCTCGAAAGCGTGGCAGAGGCCTTTTTTCTGGCAGGTCGTAAGGTGATGAGACCGGTTCGTTTCGACGAGATGCATGGTCGCTTTAAGGAGGTCGCCGGGGTGTTGTGCCAGGCCGCTCGCCACGCGCTCAAGCAGGGCAGAGCTGTCTTTGCCAGCTATGCGGATGAGCTCAAGCATGTTCTCGTGGAAGGCGATGTGTGGGAAGGGGTTTTCGGCTTCCGCATCGTTGAGATTCTCGAAGACGAGCAGGGCTGTGGCGATTTCGGCTGGGTGCATGCGCGTGGCGCGCGCCATGCGGTCGGCGACGATGGAGCGCAGGTCTTCGACGGTAAGGATGACGTGTAACACCTTGGGGGCGATGAGGGTTTCGTCCGCGCGCTCCTTTGGCGTAGCCTCCATAACGGGCAGCCAGCCTTTACCGACCGTTACGTCGAGGCCGAGCAGCCCCGCCATCTGCTCTACGCCGTAGGTTGAATAGTAATGCAGAGCCTGGTGGTAGCGAAATTCCGCTTCGGAGATTTCCATCACCTGTTCGGGGAAATCGGGGTACATTGGCGTGGCCGTCACGTTCGGCACGAGGCGCTTGAGGTCGGCAAGTGGGTTTATACCATCATTACTAAGGCTTTTTGCGAGGGGTAGGAATTTACTGCTCGCAGCGATGCCGGCCATGACATGATGGTAAGCTGCGAGTGTCGTAATAGAAGACTGCGAAAGGGTGTAGCCTGTGCCTTCGAGATTCGCATCCGCGGTGACGGCCCAGGTCATGTCATCATCGTCGAGCTCGCTGCATGCGAGGTCGACGCGATGCGCGAACAGCGGGTAATAGAGGATGCCGAAAGCTTCGAAGGGTGCTTTTTCTGCTTGGATCCGCAAGGCTTGTGCTGGTGCGTTCGCTGTCATCGTGTCGTCCTTCCTGTTTTGCAATGCGAAGACCTTGGGTCTCGAGCACATGCGCCTGGTTGCGCGCCGCGCTTGAGGAAATATGAACTCGACGGTCGGCCGCCGCCATCGCTCGCAAAACGCAGATGCTCAACAACCTGGTTAGGGATATACGCGACTTCCAATCTTGTTCCAGTCTAGCATGCCATGCAGTCGTATGTTACTCTGGCTTTGGCAGTCGTTATGTTGGCTACTTTTGCCTATCACGCAGGTGGTCGCGGGTTCGATTCCCGCCAGACGCATCGCGTCTGTAGCTCAGCGGTTAGAGCGCCTGATTTGCCAGCATGGGTGACAGCCACAATCGGGGCGCCGCATTTGCGCGGCGCCTCTCGCGTTGTCAAGCGGGTTTCGTTTTTGCGCCATCGCGCGTTACGAATGGGAAGCGCTCACGTCAGGCGAGTAAACATGAGCACCAGCAAACCAATGGCCAGCTGCGCCGAAAACGCCAAGGACACCTGACAGGGCACGGCTGAGTTCACGAGCAGCCCTTCGACGGGCTCGCCATCTGGTGCGGACAGCGGCGCGGCGGCCAAAAAACACCGTGATGGCGGTTTCGAACGAGCCGTGCTTTAGAAGCGTAGCTTGATGTAGCAGTTCCAATGAGTTTTGCCCCAGGGGCATAACTCGTTTCGAGCGTTGAACTGTGCTTAACGATAATGGTGGATCATTGTGCCCCCTTGAAAAACCCCTGCAAAATCACGTATTGCGCAGAATCTGCGGTCGGATTTGACAAAAAGCAATAAAGTTCATATCTATGATTGTTTCAATGGGTTTTTTTGATTGTGTTGGTTTGTAAAAACCCAGGTGGTTAGAATCTGCAATCATTTGCAAGCTTCCTAAAGGGCCTACAGATGGACTTTTGGCATGAACTTTATTGATTTTTGTCAATTCCGACCGCAGATTCTGCGCAACGGGGGTTGGGGGGTGTCGATTGATGGGTGGCGATCGGTTGTTCCTGGGCTATGAGACTGCCTTTTGGATATGGCGAAAGGCGGGCCCTTCTGCCTTCTCGGTTTTGGTCCCAACACGAGTCCAATCGCTTGCGGGTGGAGCGCCGACCATATCCAAGGTGAGCAGGTTCAGGTCCGAGCACCCCGATTTGGCATTTGACGAGCTAGACGTCGTTGTTGCATATGAAGATCGGCGCGTGCTTCCCGGCGTCAAGAACCACATCAAGAAGGCTAAGCTACCCGACA